>CAZTZW010000041.1:7495-12800 GCA_964618085.1 uncultured Elusimicrobia bacterium | reverse complement strand
TACCAAACTTCTCCAGATCGTGCCGAAGCCAAATGGACCTGACGCCACCAGGAGATGACCTTCGGGTTGCCCTTGAAGGTCGGCGTGAGGTCGGCGTTGATCTTGGCCCAGGCCGGGTTCTCGTCCACGGAGCCGACGATGGCGCCGATGGGGCACTCGGGGAGGCAGACGCCGCAGTCGATGCAGACCTCGGGGTCGATGATCATGAACGGCTGGTCCTGGTACGGACCGGGGTGGATGCACTCCACAGGGCAGACGTCGACGCAGGCGGCGTAGACTTCGCCCAGACAACCTTCGACGATCACGTGAGCCATTGCTGTTCCCCCTTCTAGTGCTCGTGGCGCGCCACGAGGAAAGCCGTTATACTGAGAGCGACGTGACTCATATTACCTCAAAGACGTTCCGCTGTCAAATCGCGCTTTTCGCGGCCCTATTCCCTGTGATGGCCATGATGGCCGCGGCGCAGACCCCGCTCCCGGCCCCTCCGCCCGCCGCCCCGGCCGACTCCCTGGCCGTCCCTCTCTCCCCGGCCGCCGAGGCCTTCTTCCGCCGCTTCGCGCATCTGCGCCTGTTCGGCAGCATGTCCTTGAACTGGCGCAACGTCGGGCCCAGGGAGCCCGGCTTCGAGACCCAGATCCAGGACCAGCTGCACCTGGCGGACCTCTACATCGGCATCGAGGCGCCGGCGCTGGAGAAGGTCCCCTTCGTCCTCGAGTTCCACATGCCCACCGCCCAGCAGGGGCGCGTCGAGCTCAATCAGATGTACGTCGAGTACGACCGTATCCGGCGCGTCAAGCTCCAGGCGGGCAAGTTCCTGGTGCCCTTCGGGCGCTACAACGAGCTGTACCGCGGCGACCAGTTCCTCGCGGTCACGCGCCCGCTCCTCTACGCGTCGCCCGACAGTCTGGACCTGGTGGTGCGACCCAACTCCCCGCGTCCGCCCATCTCCAGCGGCTACAGCGACGTGGGCGTGCGCTTCAGCTGGTATCCGGTGGTCGTCCATCCGCTGGTCCCCGTCGAGATCACGGCCTTCGTGGTCAACGGCATCGGCGAGGCCAAGAACCGCCTGCGCACCTTCCCCAACCCGCAGAACCTCGGCATCCCGGGCCCTTCCACCAACGGCGTCCAACCCGACTTCGGCCACGTCAACAACAACCTCGCCGACAACAACAACGCGAAGACCGGCGGCGGCCGCATCGTCTTCGCGCTGGGCGACCTGCGCCTGCCTTTCCCGGTACCTGAGCAGGCCGCGGACCTCAACGGCGTCCTGCTCGGCATATCCGGCATGGGCGGCCAGTACGACCTGGAGGGCCAGCTCAACTATCACATGCTCGGCGCCGACTGGTCCATGGACTACCGGGGCATCGGCCTGTCGGGCGAGTTCATGTACTCCAACAACCACTTCCTCGCGCCCCTCCACGTCTCCTCGGCGCCCGCGGGGACCCTCGTCACGCCCATCCAGCAGACGCGGCACAACGAGCACATCTACGGCTACTTCGTGCAGGCCGTCTTCCCCGTCATGCGCAAGCCGCGTTGGGGCGAGCGCCTGACAGGCGTCCTGGTCTTCAACCGCATCTACCGCCGCGGTCCTCTGCTCGACTTCCTCCTCAACTACAACGACGGGACCAATACCTTCGAATCCATGGTCGCCTGGCGCGACGGAGCGCCCTACGTCACCCGCCACATCGACAAATACACCGCCGGCCTGCACTGGAAGCTCTCGCCGCGCTTCGCCGCCAAGTTCGACTACTCCTACTGGGTCATGGGCAAGTCCACCATCCGCAGTCCGACCTCGCTGGGCGTCAACGACATATACCAGGGCGCTTTCTCGCTCGTCGCCGGGTTCTGATGCTCGGCCTCGCGCTCGCGTCGGCGCTGGCGGCGCACGCCGGCCCGCTCGACGCGCCGGGCGGCCGCTTCGCGATCAAGGTCGAGTCCGTCGAGGAGCGCGGCGGACTGGTCGAGACCGTCCTGTCCTTCCCGTCCCCGGTCAAGAGCCCGTGGCCGGCCAACGACACGGTCTACGCGCACCTCGTGGCGCGGAAGGGCGCCGCGGGCTCGCCCGCCGTCCTCGTGCTCCCGGTCATGGCGGCTCCCAACGTCTGGATCGAGAGCCGCTTCACGGAGCGCTTCGCGCGCGACGGATTCACGGTGATGTGGTTGGAGATGCCCACGCAGTTCCGCCGCCGGCCGCACCCGTCCCAGCCCAGCGGCCAGGTCTTCCTCGGGCGCACGACGGCGTCCTTGGCGCGCAACTACCGGCAGTCCATCCTCGACGCGCGGCGCGCGCTCGACGTCCTATCGGCGCGTCCGGAGGCCGACCCGGGGCGCGTCGCCGTGTTCGGCATCAGCCTCGGTGCCTTGGTCGGCTCGATGGTGTACTCGCTGGACGAGCGGCCGAGCTTCGCCGTGTTCCTGCTCGGGGGGGCCGACTTCCCGAGCCTCCTGCTGGATAGCGCGATGACCGGGCCCTTCGCCCGCAAGATGGGCCTGACGGTCGACGACGTGCGCCGGGCCTGGCCCGGGATGGACCCGGGCGAGCGGGCGGCGGCCAACCGGGACAAGCCCGTCCTCCTGGTGAACGCCTCCTGGGACGCGGTCATCCCCAAGGCCAACGCGCTCCGTCTGAAAGACGCCTTCCCGGGCGCCCGCCAGGTCTGGGTCCCTGGGGGCCATTATAGCGCCATCATCCACCTGGCCTGGCTCCCCCGTTGGGCGTCCCAGCGGCTCCAAGAAGGCCTTAAAGCGGGTAAAAATACGATTAAAAGGCCTATTGCGCCTTGACAGCGTTCAGAGGGGGGTTTACACTAGGAACGTTGGATAAAACACAGGAGGCCGTATGACCAAGATCTCATGTACTCGGGTGGGCGCTCTGGCCGCGATCCTCGCGGCTTCTCTGGGAGCGGCGGCCTGCGATAGCGCCGGTTGCGGCGAAGAGAAGGAAGAAGCCAGCACGAAGGCTGCGGAGATCGTCTGCGGCGCGGGCACCAAGCTCCAGGGCAGCCAGTGCGTGGCCACCGAGCCGATCAAGACGCAGTGAGGAGGCAGGATATGAAACGCTACGGCACGCTTCTTTCGGCCTTCGTCTTCGCGATGTCCTTGTTCGGCGCGGCCGCCTGTCAGGGCGGCGGCGGCGGCTGCGGCGGCGAGACGGAGGAGAGCCTCGACGAGGAAGCCAAGAGCAAGACCCAGGTGCTCACCACGACCTGCGGCGGCGGCACGCATCTGGAAGGCAACGTCTGCGTGAAGAACGCCTCCAGCCAGACCCAAAAAGTCACGACCCTCGGCAGCAGCAACTGACGGGTCGCGCCAAGAGAACGGCCCGCGCCTCTTCGAGGCGCGGGCCGCTTCATGTCCGGAGGGGGCTTACTGACCGACCTGGATGCCCGAGCGCTGGAGCCCGGAGGGGCGCCCGCCGCCCTGCTGCTCCATGGCGCGCTGGGCGTCGGGGTTGTTCTTCATGATGTCGCCCATGATCTTGTTCTGGTCCACCTTGCCGCCCTTGTCGTCGAACAGGGCCATCATGCTCGACGGCAGGCCCATGCCCTTGGCCACGTTGCCCACCAGGTCCTTGACCACCCGGTCGTTCTGGAGGTAGTCCATGCCGGCGGCCATGATATCGGAGGGGGCCTGCTTGGCCGCGTCGATGACCACCGCGCGGATGGCGGGATCGGTGGCGTATTTCTTGACGAGCTTGCCGAAGTTCTCGGACTTGGAGAGGCCGTACATGAACCGGACCGGGTCGCGGTCCTTGAAATAGTCGTCGTTGAGCTTCTTGAGGTCGGGGTAGCTCATCCAATCGCGGCCGTACTGGCGGATGGACGGGTGCCGGCGCGTGGCGGCGAGGAAATAGGCGTGGACCCGCTTCTCGTGCTTCTTAGCGGCCTCCTGGAAGCTCAGCGCGGCTTCCTTGCGCTTCTGGGCCGGCGACGCGTCGGAGGCCCCGGAGCCGGAGCCCGAGTTGTCGCCGCTGGAGTTGGCGCCGACGATGCGGATGCCCGCGTCCGCCTTGAGCATGCCCAGGCTGGAGGCCGGCTCGGCGGGTTCGGAGAGAGAGGGCAGGGGGACGGCGGGACGGGAGCTCGTCGGCGCGGCGGCGAGGTCGAAACCGGACACGTCGAGGCGGTCCTTGTCCTCTCCCCGGTTCTGGAGGAGGTGCCAGCCGGCGACGCCGACGGCCGAGACGCCCACCGCGGCGGCGACGATGATGGCCGCGCTCTTGCTCTCGCGAGCGGGGGGGGCGGAGGGGACGACCGGGTCGGACATATCCCGATTATGACAGGCTTTCGGGGAAACTTCCAGCCCGGACCCCTCCCCGGATTAGCCATTTCCTTGTAACAACTTTTCCCTACACTGACGTCCGTATGAGGATAGTACTGTCCGCGCTCCTGGCCTCGGGCATCGCCATGCCCGCGCGCGCGGTCAACTTCAACGACGTGCTCCCGGGCGCGCGGGCCATGGGCATGGGGTCGGCCTTCGCGGCCGTGGCCGACGACGCCCACGCGCCCTACTACAACCCCGCGGGCACGGCCAACACGCCCTACACCCAGGCCGGCGGCTCTCTCGGGCGCTTCAACTCGCCGGTGGGCACCTTGTCCTACATGACCTTGACCTACCTGCGCCCCTACGAGCCCATCAACACCGCCACCGTCGGCGCGTCGTATTACGCCGGCCGGCAGACCAACGGCGGCGACAAGGACGTGTTCCTCTTCAACTACGCGCAGGAGTACCGTCTCCGGGACGTGCCGCTGTCCAAGCCGCTGAAGCTCGGCGCCAACTTCAAGTTCGTGAACATCGACCGGGGCGCGGCCGGCGGGAAGTTCGGCCTGGGCTTCGACGGCGGCGTGCTGGCGCGCACCGACATGGGCCTGAGCCTGGCCACGGTGCTCACCGACATCACCACCGACGTGGGCGTGCCGCGCGGCGGGCTGACCTTCGCCGCCGCCTACAACTGGAAGCGGCGGCTGCTCTTCGTGGGCGACGTGCGCGTCAAGGGCGGGCACGGCGAGTTCTACCCCGGCGTGGAGGCCTCCTTCCACCAGGGCCTCCTGCGCGTGCGCGGCGGCAAGGGCGTGCCGCTCGACGGGGTGGGGACGATGGCGCTGGGGCTGGGCGTCAACTTCTCCCCGGTCGTGCTCGACATCGCCATGTCCATCCCCTTCAACGGCGTGCACCGCCGCGGCGGGGCCTTCTCGGCGACCTTCAACTACCGCTTCGGGGCGCCGTCCTTCGCCGGCCAGTTCGTCGGTCAGGCCGCCTCGCAGGCCGAGTCCCTGCGCGCCGAGATCGCCCGCCTCGAGGACCA
>CAZTZW010000041.1:0-7485 GCA_964618085.1 uncultured Elusimicrobia bacterium | reverse complement strand
TCAAGACCGCGACCCAGCAGACCCGCGCCGCCGACACCGAGAAGGTCGCGTCCGAGGGCGAGCTGCGCGTCCTCGAGAAGCGCGTGGCCGAGGCTCAGGACCAGTATCGCGCCCTGCTCAAGCGCAACGAGGAGCAGGACTACCGCTCCGCCGAGCGCGCCGCGGCCCTGCGCGCCGGCCCGATGCCCCAGCGCCTGCCCGTGGCGGTCAAGCCCGCGCCGCCCGCGTGGCCCAAGCGCCACACGGTCAAGCCCGGCGACACTTTGCGCTCCATCTCCGGTAAGTACTACGGAGACCCCAACCTCTGGGAGAAGATCTACGACGCCAACCGCGACATGGTCGACCGCGGCCTGCCCATCATCGGGGTGACGCTGGAGATCCCCTCTCCCCGGGACTGATATGGCCGCCATCGGCATCGTCGGCGCCGACCCGCGCGACCGCGAGGCGCTCACCGGCCTCCTGGGCGAGATGGGCCATCTCGCCCACGGCGCCGGCCGCCTGGAGGAGGCGCTCGAGATCGCGCGCGAGCGCCGCCCGCGCGCCTTCCTGCTGGTCGACGGCGGCGGCGTGGACGCGGAGCAGTTCGCGCGGGAATTGCGCCGGGCCTTCCCGCTGCTGCCCCTGTTCGTCGCGCTCAAGACGCGCGACGCGGGCCGCGCCGTCAGCCTCATGCGCGTGGGCGCCGCCGAGGTGGTGGCGCCGCCTTGGACGCCGGTCGAGCTGAAGGCGTCCATCTCGAAGACCCTGCGCTTCCAGGGCACGGCCCTCTCGCCCCTCCGATTGGCCCCGCCGCGCCGCGCCCCGCTGTACTTCGCGCTGGCCGTCGGGGTCTTCCTGGCGGGCGCGCTCGGCCGGGCGTCGTACCTCCGCGCCCAGAAGGCGGCCGCCGCAGCCGCGGCCGTCGTGCACGTCTGGGACCTGCCCGTCTCGCACCCGGCGGGCCTGGCCTTCGACGGCAAGGACGTGTGGGTCGTGGACTGGTTCTCCCAGTCGCTGTACGCTCATTCGACCGAGGACGCCGCCCTGCGCGAGGTTCGCCACCTCACGGCCGAGACCCCGCTGTCGGCGCACTTCGCCGGGGACTTCGTGTGGACCATCGCCGCCGACGGCACCATCGCGCGGCGCATGCGCGACGCCAAGCTGACCGTCCTCGACCGCTGGCCCGGCGCCGCGCCCAACCCCGCGGGCATCGCCTTCGACGGCCTCTATCTCTGGACGCTCGACGGGCGCTCGCGCCGCCTGAGCAAGCGGCTCCCCGACGCGTCCTTGACCGTCGCGGGCGTCTACCGCGTGCCCGGGAGCAAGCCGGTGGGCCTGGCCTACGACGGCAAGACCCTCTGGACGCTCGACGCGGGCGACCGCGCCCTGCGCCGCCACAACCTGGACCGGCCGGAAGAGGTCGTCGAGCTCGTGTCCTTGCGCGACTACGCCGACGGCAAGGAGATGCCTACCGGCCTCGCCTGGGACGGGACGCGCTTCTGGACGACGGCGGAGCGGCGCGAGGCCAAGGGGCCCGCGCGCCTGCGGCGCCACCCCGTGGGGAACCGGTGAACGCGCGCGCGCCGTCCTTGATCCCTGTCCTGGTGCGCTTCCCGGGCGGGGCCGCCCGCGCGGACGCGTGGGGCCGCCTGACGTCCTTGAGCGCCGGGGGGGCCGTCCTGTCCACCGCCGCGCGCCTGACCCGCGGCGAGGAACTGGCCCTGGCCTTCGAACTCGGAGGCGAGGAATTCGCGGGCCTGCCCGCGCGGGTCTCTCATGTCGAGCGCGACGCCGACGGCCACATCCTCGCCGAGCTCCGCTTCGCCGACGAGCTCGAACGCCGCCGCCTGTCCAAGACCCTGCTGGACGTCCTCTCCCGAAGTTGACAAAGGGGACAGGCACCTAGGTCAATTTTTACGCGCCCATAGTTTGGATATCGCTGAGGGCGAGCATCGTAGCGCTTTGGCGATATCAATATCGGCGTATCCGGCCTGTCGGGCCCATCGGATCACCAGCAGCTTCGCCCGCGTGTAGCGTTCCCCGCGAATCGCTGAGACAACGTCTGCGGGGTCGATGCCGTTCAAGCCGGCTGCTTCTTGGATCAGTTCTTGGATGGGACAGTCTGTGGGCGGCTCGAGGGGAGTCTCGGTTCTTTCCCGGTAGAGATGCCGTGCGTCGCTGGGAGATATTCCGGTGCGTTCCTCGAGGTCTCCCAGATCGAGGAAGTGAGGCGGCCCATTAACGAATTCCTCGTGACTCGACCAGGGCCAAGCTGAGGGGCTAGTCGTTATGCCAGCTCTCACGGGATTCATATGTACGTAGCAAATCAATCGGATGAGATGGTGCATGCTCCTGATGTGAATCGCCGTGTAGCGCGACTCGAAGAGATGCCCCGCGCGCTCATTCGTCTTATTGAAGTGGATGGAGTAGCGGGTGAGAAGTTGGTGCATGGGGATGGATAGCGGAACCTTCGTTGATGCGAGCAATAGGTGGAAGTGATTGCTCATCAAGCAATAGGAGAAGAGTCTGATGCCTGAATCGATGAAAGCCATCCGCATCATCTTGAGAAACAGGGTCCGGTCCGCGGAGGTCCGATAGATATCGCGCCTATCCACCCCGCGGGAGATGACGTGATAGACCGACTCGGTGCTTTCTCCTCGGGGTGTTCGGGGCATCCCCTACCATACGACCAGACAGGGTGAAAAGTTCCATAAAAAATTGACCTAAGTGCCTGTCCCCTTTGTCAACTTTTGTACACTAGACGTATGGAAAATGCGAACCAGCATTATGTGTGGGCCCTCAGCGGGCCGGTCCTCCTCCTTTATGTGGCCGCCGCGGCCGTCTTCTTCGCCGTGCTCACGGCCAACCTGCGCGTGATCGTGGCCCTCACGGAGGGGGCGAAGGCGCGCACGCCGCGCGTCGCCGCGGCCTTCGCGGCCTTCATGTCCGGCCTCTCCAACTTCATCGGCGCGGCGACCATCGCGCTGCTGGCCAAGACCTCGAGCACTCCGCCGCGCGTGACCATGCTGGCCCTGCCGCTCGTGCTCCTGCTCGAGCGCCATGTCCATCACGCGGTGCGCCACCCGCGCGTGCGTTGGACCCATCTGAGCGCCCTGCTCGGCGGACTCGCCGGCATGGGCGCGGGCGGCTGGTACCTGCTGCGCCCGGAAAGCATCGCGGAGCCCATCGCGCGCGTCGTGCTCAGCGGCGAGGTCAAGACCGCGGAGCTCGACCAGGTCATCGCCAGCCCCGAGCATTGGGCCATCAGCATCCAGCTGGTCGTGTTCTACTGCCTCGCCCTGGTCATCTTCTTCGGGGTCCATCACCTGCTGAAGCTCCACGCCAGCTCCATGGGACAGGACCTGCGCGACGGCAAGAAGAAGGCGCTGGCCACCGCGCTGCTCGCCGCCCTGGCGCTCAACTTCTTCGGCGTCGTCGCTTTCGTGATGCTCGGAGAGGTCACGAAGGTCCCCATCCGCCAGGCGATGCTCTTGGTGCCCGTCTTCCTCATCATCGAAGCGTATGTGAAGATGCTGCGCAACGACCGCGAGAACAAGGCGGCGCATTGGATCGGTCTGCTCGGCTCGGCGGCGGGGATGGCTTCCGCGGGGTACTGGCTGCTCCGGGGGGCGAAGCTCCATTAGCGAGTCGCCCAAGAAGGCGTCGCCCTGGGCGGCCGTCTTCAACGCGCTGGAGAGGACCGCCCTCTTCTGCCTCTCGGCGACCATCGGCCTCGTGGACCTCGCCGTGGCCCTCTTCGTGGCCGCCTACCTCGGCGTCATCCCCAAGAACAAGGTGGAGCAGTTCCGCGGCGTGGTCGAGCAGGTGCCGGTCGTGGGCCGCATCTTCGCCAAGGACGCCCCGGCGCCCAAGAAGGCGCCCGTGAAGAAGAAGGCCGCGCCGGCCGCCAAGCCGAAGTGATCCCGCCCGCGCGGGCCGTGATTCTAAGGCGTTTTCCAAAAATGCTATCTTGAGGATATGGCCTCGACGATAGTCCGTCGGACGGCGCTCCACGAGTCGCATCGCCGCCTGGGCGGGAAGCTCGTGGACTTCCACGGCTGGGAACTCCCGGTCCAGTACGAATCCATCATGAAGGAGCACGAGGCGGTCCGTTCCCGCTGCGGGCTCTTCGACGTCTCTCACATGGGCCAGGTCCTCGTCACCGGCCCCGGCGCGCTCGCCTTCCTCCAGAAGGTCAACGCCAACGACATCGCCCGTGCGACGCCCGGCAAGGCCGTCTACTCGCACCTGCCCAACGAGCGCGGCGGCATCGTCGACGACGTCATCGTCTCCTGCCTGGCTCCGGACCGCTACCTCGTGGTGGTCAACGCGGCCACGGCGGACAAGGATTTCGCCTGGTTCCAGAAGCAGGCCAATGGCTTCGACGTGAAGCTCGACAATCAGAGCGACCACTTCGGCATGGTCGCGGTGCAGGGGCCGAAGGCCGCCGAGCTCATGGCGCTCGTCGAACCCAAGGCCGTCGGCCTGCCCCGCTTCGGCGCCTGGGAGGGGGAGGTGTTCGGCGCGGCCTCCTTCATCACCCGCACCGGCTACACCGGAGAGGACGGCTTCGAGTTCATCGTGCCCAACGACATCGCCGTGCGCGTCTGGGAAGACCTGCTGGCCAAGGGCCGGTCCTTCGGCACCGCGCCGTGCGGCCTGGGCGCGCGCGACGTCCTGCGCCTGGAGGCCGGCTATCTGCTCTACGGCCAGGACGCCGACGACGACACGACGACCTACGAGGCCAACTACGGCTGGGTCGTGAAGCTCGATAAAGGCGATTTCATCGGCAAGGACGTCCTCGCCAAGCAGAAGGCGGAGGGCGTGAAGAAGAAGCTGACCGGCGTGCGGCTCTTGGAGCGCGGCGTGCCCCGTCCGGGCGCGCCCGTGCTCGTCGACGGCCGCGAGGCCGGCAAGCTGTGCTCGGCCACTTACTCGCCCGCGCTCGCCGCCGGCATCGGCGTGGGCTACCTCGACCTCCCGACGCTCGCGCCCGGGAAGACGTGCGCCGTTTCGTTGCACGGGCGCGACGTGCCCGCCGAGATCGTGAAGGTCCCGTTCTTCCAGTCGCCCCATCTCAAGAAGGGAGCATGATCATGTCCGACCCCAAGAGCCTGAAGTACCTGAAGTCCCACGAGTGGCTGGAGCTGAGGGGCTCCGACGCGACGGTCGGCATCTCCGACCACGCCCAGAAGGAGATCACCGACGTGGTCTTCGTCGAGCCGCCGAAGGTCGGCCGCAAGGTCAAGCAGGGCGAAGCCTGCTGCGTCGTCGAGTCCGTGAAGGCCGCCTTCGACATCTACGCGCCCGTCTCCGGCGAGGTCGTCGCCGCCAACGCCGAGGTGGTCAAGGACCCCGCCTTGGTGAACAAGGACGCCTTCGGCAAGGGCTGGCTGTTCAAGCTCAAGGCCTCCGACCCGGCCGAGGCCGGCAAGCTGATGGACGCCGCGGCGTACGAGGCGCACATCAAGTCCGAGGCCGCCCATGGAAGCCACTAAGGAGCGAGCCGTCACGGTGCTCCCGCCCGCCGACGACTTCAGCCGCCGCCACATCGGCCCCTCCGAGGCCGACCGCCAGGCCATGCTGTCCTTGCTCGGCTACAAGAGCCTGGACGCGCTCATCGACGCCGCCGTGCCCGCCGCCATCCGCCTTAAGAAGGCGCCGGCGCTGCCCGCGCCCGCCTCCGAGGCCGAGGCGCTGGCCGAGCTGAGGAAGACGGCGCTCAAGAACCAGGTGTGGCGCAGCTACCTGGGCCAGGGCTACAACGACACGGTCACCCCGCCCGTCATCCAGCGCGAGATCCTCGAGAACCCCGGCTGGTACACCGCCTACACGCCCTACCAGCCCGAGATCGCTCAGGGCCGCCTGGAGGCGCTGCTCAATTTCCAGACCATGGTCATCGACCTGACCGGTCTTCCCGTGGCCAACGCGTCCTTGCTCGACGAGGGCACGGCCGCGGCCGAGGCCATGGCGCTGTGCCTGCACGCCGCCGAGGACGCCGCGGACCGCGTGTTCTTCGTCGACGAGCGCTGCCACCCGCAGACCATCGAGGTCGTGAAGACCCGCGCCCAGCCGCTGGGCGTCGAGGTGGTCGTGGCCGCCGCCGCCGCGGCCGCCGGCCGCAAGCTCCTCGGGGCGCTGATCCAGTACCCCGACACGCGCGGCGCGGTGAAGGACTGGTCCAAGTTCGCGGACGAGGTGCATTCGCTGGGAGGCCTGCTCGTCGTCGCCGCCGACCCGCTCGCGCTGACGCTCTTCAAGGCTCCCGGCGAGTTCGGCGCCGATATCGTCGTCGGCTCCACCCAGCGCTTCGGCGTGCCGCTGGGCTTCGGCGGCCCGCACGCCGCCTACATGGCGGTCAAGGACGGCTTCGCCCGCCGCTTGCCCGGGCGCATCGTCGGCGTCTCGAAAGACACGCGCGGCAAGCCCGCGCTGCGCCTGGCGCTCCAGACGCGCGAGCAGCACATCCGCCGCGAGAAGGCGACCTCCAACATCTGCACCGCGCAGGTCCTGCTGGCCGTCATCGCCGGGATGTACGCGGTGTACCACGGCCCCGAGGGACTGACGCGCATCGCGTCGCGCGTCCGCGCACTGACGCTGAAGCTGCGCGCCGCTTTGAAGGACGCGGGCTATGACACCGGTCGTGATGACGTTTTCGACACGCTTTGCGTCGTCGTAACGGATGCCCAGAACAGCAAGATCCAGGCCGCCGCGCGGGCACGGAAGATCAATCTCCGTTACGAGAAAGGCTGGGTCGGCGTGTCGTTGGACGAAACGACGACGGAAGCCGATCTTCGGGACCTGCTGGAGATCTTCGGCGCGAAAGACGCCGCCTTCGGCGGCGACGTCATCGATGCGGCCGTTCGCCGCGGCACGGCGTTCCTCACTCACAAAGTCTTCAACACGCACCGCTCCGAGCACGAGATGCTCCGCTACATGCGTTCTCTGGAGTCCAAGGACCTGTCCCTCGTCCACTCGATGATCCCGTTGGGCTCGTGCACGATGAAGCTCAACGCCGCGGCCGAGATGCTGCCGGTGACCTGGCCCGAATTCGGCAAGATGCACCCTTTCGCCCCTTCCGAGCAGACCGCGGGCTACCGCGACATGCTCGACCAGCTCGCCGGCTGGCTCGCGGCCGTCACCGGCTTCCACGCCGTCAGCCTCCAGCCCAACGCGGGCTCGCAGGGCGAGTACGCCGGACTGCTGGCCATCAAGGGCTACCACGAATCCCGGGGCCAGGGCGCCCGCAAGACCTGCCTCATCCCGGTCTCCGCGCACGGCACCAACCCGGCCACGGCGTCGCTCGTGGGCATGAACATCGTCACGGTCGCGTGCCTCGCCAACGGCGACATCGACCTCGAGGACCTCAAGAAGAAGGCCGACGAGCACGCGAAGGACCTGTCCTGCCTCATGGTGACCTATCCGTCCACGCACGGCGTGTACGAGGAAGGCATCCTCGAGGTCTGCCGCATCGTGCACCAGCACGGCGGCTTGGTGTACATGGAC
>CAZTZW010000040.1:0-12968 GCA_964618085.1 uncultured Elusimicrobia bacterium | reverse complement strand
ACGAGGACGACGACCGTCGGGACGCCGGCTCGCTTCACGGCTCGGACGGCGGCGCGGAGAGCTCGCTGAGGCGGCTCTCGACGCGGCGCAGCTCCGCGGGGTCGCTCGAGACGCCGTCGCGCAGGCGCCGCAGGATGGCCGCCTCCGAGGCGGGCTCGCGGCGGCGGCGCGCCTCGCGCGCGGCGCGGCGCATCTCGGCCGCGCCGTCGCCCGGGCGGCCCAGGGCCTGAAGGACGGCGCCGTGCATCGCCAGCAGCTCGGGGTCGCGGTTGCGGCCGATGCGCTCGCGCGCCTGCAGGAGCAGCCACTCCGCGCGATCCGCCAGCTCCAGGCGCTTGAGCACGTACGCCTTCATGAGCAGCGGCGAGACCGCGGCCGGCGCCTGGAGCTGCCAGTCGTCGAGCTCCTTGAGCACGCGCGCGGCCCGGCGCGGGTCGTCGAGCAGGCGGTCGAACTCCTCCGGCCACAGCCGGTTGGGCGAGAGCAGGCGCGGCGGGGTCTGCGAGTAGAGCAGCCCGTTGGGCCCGTCGCGCTTGACGAAGACCAGGGCCTCGTCATCCGCGTAGGCCAGCCGCCACGCCGGGTCGGCCTCGATGACGGCCGCCCGCGCGCCCGCGCGCCGGTTGGGCAGGACGGCGTAGTCGAAGCGGTAGATGGAGTCGAGCTGCCCCCACAGGCGCGGCCACTCCTGGGCGTCGCGCACGAACTGGCGCGTGTAGAGGCCGGGGCGCCCGTCGGTGAACACCTGGCGGCCCGACAGCCCGATGAGCTCGGCGCCGATCTCGGGCGGGTTGAACATGCGCCCGGCCACGCCCGAGGTCTTGATGAAGTGGGAGGCGCCCTCGAGGGAGGGCGCGCCGTAGCCCCGCGCGTAGGACAGCGGCGCCACCACGGCGCGGTGGACGAGCAGGAGGCCGAACGCCATCACGGCCCAGCGCAGGACGCGGGGCCAGGTGTCGTCGCGCGGGCGCAGGACAAGGCCCAGCGCGAGCGCGATGACGGGGCAGGCGGCGAGCACGGCCAGCGGCCGCAGGGCGGGCAGCGCCAGCGAGAGCGCGATGCACGTGGCGCTGAGAAGGGTGATGACGAACTCCTGCTGGAGCGTCACCCAGCACGACGCCAGGCCCGCGACGGCGAACACGGTCCACGGGGACACCCAGCCGGAAGTCCAGCCGCCCGGATAACCGCCCCCGTCCGAGAAGGTCCTCGCGAGCACGGTCCAACCGTGCGGGTTCCAAGACAAGGCGAAGACGGTGAGCCCGAGCATCACCCAGTAGCCCAGGCGCTCGCGCGCGCCCGTGCGCAGCGACGCCTTGAAGGCCTTGAGCCCCACGAACCACAGCGCGAGGAAGGCCGTGGGGCCGTGGAGGTTCGCCCACAGGGCCGCCAAGGCGCCCGCGGCGGCGGCGTGCTCCCAACGGAAACGCGCGCGCGGGCGCAGCAGGCGGATGAAGAGCGAGGTGAAGAGCAGGCTGAAGATGGCCGGCGTCTCGGTGAAGCCGGGCCAGGCCGCGCAGGCGCCCAACGCGAGCAAGGTGGCCGAGACCAGCGGGCTGCCGTGGTTGACCGGCAGCAGCAAGGCGAAGGCCAGCGCCAAGACGGCGCTCTTGAGGAGGATGAGGGCGCGTCTGCCGCCCATAGCCTCCGTCTTCGCCATGACCACGTCGGCCAGCCAGGTGTCGGTGGACCAGCGCGCGCCCGCGGCCCCGGCGGAGAACGGGTCCACGCGGGGGACGGCCCGCTCGGCGGCGATGCGCTTGCCGGTCTCGAGGTGCAGCCAGGTGCGCGGCTCGTGCGCCGAGCGCAGCCCCAGCAGCAGCACGAAGGCGAACAGGAGCAGCGACAGGGGCCAATGCGGGTGGTGCGGCTTCTCGTGAGGCTGGGCGTGCGCCGGCGCGCGGCCATGGGCCTTCATTGGCGGCTTATTCTACAAAAACGCTAGAATGCGGGCACCATGGATTTCGAGCCCACCGAAGATCAGAAGACCATCCGCGAGCTCGTCCGAAAGTTCGCGGAGACCCAGATCAAGCCCCGCGCCC
This sequence comes from uncultured Elusimicrobia bacterium, assembly GCA_964618085.1. Lineage (GTDB taxonomy): Bacteria > Elusimicrobiota > Elusimicrobia > UBA1565 > UBA9628 > GWA2-66-18. Next base: position 10,929 of record CAZTZW010000040.1, on the reverse strand, counting down.
ACGAACTCGACGAGAAGGAGGAGTTCTCGCCGGAGCTCACCCGCGGCATGGGCGAGGTCGGCATCTTCGGCATCATCGTGCCCGAGGAGTACGGCGGGCAGGGCATGAAGTACGCCGAATACTGCATCGCCGTCGAGGAGCTGGCGCGCGTGGACGGCTCGCACGCGGCCACCGTCGCGGCGGGCGTCTCCTTGGGCATCGCGCCCATCCTCTACTTCGGCACCGAGGAGCAGAAGAAGACCTACCTGCCCGACCTCGCGGCCGGCAAGACCCTCTTCGCCTTCGGCCTCACCGAACCCGGCGCCGGTTCCGACTCCCGCGGCAGCAAGACCACCGCGACCGAGAACCCGGACGGCTCCTGGACCATCGACGGCGCCAAGATATTCATCACCAACGGCTCCACCGACATGACCGCCGGCGTCATCGTGCAGGCCGTCAGCGGCCGCAACGAGGCCGGCGACCCCGAGTTCACCTGCTTCATCGTCCCCAAGGGCACCAAGGGCTTCACCACCAAGACGATGCACAAGAAGCTCATGTGGCGCGCCTCCAACACCGCCGAGCTGTACTTCGACAAGGTGAAGGTCCCCGCCTCGGCCATGCTCGGCAAGCGCGGCGCGGGCTCGCGCCAGATGCTCAAGACGCTCGACGCCGGCCGCCTGTCCATCGCGGCCATGGGCCTGGGCTGCGCGCAGGGCGCCTACGAGGCCGCGCTGGCCTACGCCCAGCAGCGCCAGCAGTTCGGCAAGCCCCTCTCCCGCTTCCAAGCCACCGCTTTCAAGCTGGCCGACATGGCCCTCAAGATCGACCACGCCCGCGTCTTCCTCGCCAAGGCCTGCTGGCTGCGCGACACCGGCAAGCCCTTCGGCAAGGAATCGGCCATGGCCAAGCTGTACTGCTCCGAGGTCGCCCAGGAAGTGGCCAACGAGGCGGTGCAGATCCACGGCGGCTACGGACTGATGAAGGAGTTCGACGTGGAGCGGTTCTACCGCGACCAGCGTCTGCTCCAGATCGGAGAAGGCACCTCCGAGATCCAACGCCTCGTCATCAGCCGCGCCATCGGCTGCTGACGCGGGGCGCTAGAGCCTGCCGACGCTCGGCAGGACGTCCTTGAACGCCGCGCCGTAGATGTCCCAGACGGTCAGGAACATCACCGCGAGCACCGGACCGAGCAGCAGGCCCGAGAGGCCGAACAGCATCAAGCCGCCCAAGGTGCTCAGCAGCACGAGCAGCTCGTGGACCTGGGTGTCCTTGCCGACGAGCACCGGCCGCAGGAGGTTGTCGACGCCGCCGACGACGACGGCGCACCACAGCGCGACGAGGGCGCCCGCGACGGTCTCCCCCGTGACCAGCAGGTAGATGACCGCCGGCCCCCAGACCAAGGCGGTCCCCACCGTGGGGATGAGCGAGGCCAGCGCCGTCACGCTCCCCCAGAACAGCGCGCTGGGCACCCCCGCCGCGGCGAAGGCCAGCCCCGCGGCCAGCCCCTGGACGGCGCCGATGACGAAGATCCCTTTGACCGTCGCGCGCGCCATCGTACGGAAGCGCGTGAGCAGCTGGAGCTCGTCCTCGTGCGACAAGGGCATCAGGTACAGGATGCGCCGCAGGATGTCGGGACCGCTCGCGAGGAAGAAGAACATGGCGTAGAGGATGATGGCCAGGTCGAGCATGAAGCCGAGGGTGCCGGCGGTGATGTCCGAGAGGCGGGCGAAGGCCAGCCCGCCGAGGGCCGCGCCGAGGTTCCCCACGCGGGCGAGGATGTCCGACCAGTGGGGACGCAGCAGGGCGTAGCCGGGCAGGTGCTGGAGCTTCTCGATGTGGTCCGCGCGCTCGGCGAACGTCTGCTGGAGCCAAGGCCCCGCCGCGGCCGTGACCTTCACGCCCTGTCCCGCGAGCATCACCCCGAACGCGGCCAGCGGCAGGCCCGCCACGACGACGACCGTGAGCAAGGTGAGAGACGCCGCGAGCCCTTTGCGCCCGCGGAGCCGCCGCTCCAGCCTCTCCTGGAGCGGGTAGGCCAGGCTGGCGAAGGTCGCCGCGAGCAGCAGCGGCACGAGGAAGGCGCGGATCATCCAGAGGAACGCGGCGGTCACCGCGACCACGAGGAAGAGGAGGAAGGCCCGCTGCGTCGCGTCGCGCTTCGTCATGAGGCCGATGATAACATAACGGCCGCGAAGCCCCGTTGCACAGCGGTGTGTCCTTTGCGCAACGGTCTGACTGGACCCCTTGCCGTCCCTCGCCGGGACCTTGGCTCCTCCCCGCGCCCCCGCTTTCCGCGCACACTGATCCCATGGACACGGGCAGGTCGAAGAAAAAATGACACTGGCGCTCCGCGAAGTCCGGGCCTATACTCCCGTCATGGCCCGCGTCGCCGCTTTGTTCGCCGCCGCCGTGCTCTTGGCCTCCGCGGCCCTCGCCAAGGACTTCAGCGAGGACCCGCTCGGCGCGCAAGGCGCGGCGCTGCGGGAGTCCTTCCGGGACTTCAAGAGCCGGCCGGACGCCTTCGTCGTGCCCGTCCAGCACCAGGTCCAGGAGCGGCTCAACTACGACCCCGCCTTCCCTCCCGCGCTGCGCGCGCAGATGAACTCCGACCTTGGATTCCTGGACGGCTTGCGTACGCGCGAGGGCACGCCCCTCCACCGCCGGGTGTTCGGCATGGTCCGCGGCGACCACTATCTGACGTATCTCACACGCCGCGTCCACGCGGTCGCCGCCCAGTCCTGCGGCCCCATCGGGACCATCGCCTGCATCAACACGGTGCAGCCCAACAAGATGCTCATCGCCCCCGGCTACACGACTCTCGGCGTCCCCATGATCTACCGGCTCATGGTCATCATGCACGAGGCGCGCCACACCGAGACCGCCGATCGGAACTGGATCCACGAGAACTGCCCCGAACCGTTCCGCGACGACCAGGGACGCGACATCAAAGGCATCTTCAGCGGCGTGAAGCTCGAGGGCCTGCCCGCCTGCGACACGACCCCCATGGGGTCCTACGGCGTCAGCATCATGTTCATCAAGAACATCGAGAAGTCCTGCCCGCGCTCGACGTGCACCGACAAGCTGCGCATGGACGCCGGCCTGTACGCCGACGACACCCTCCTGCGCATCTCCGACGCGCGGGCCAAGCAGGCGCTGCGACACGACCTGTACCGATGAAGCGCGCCGCCGCCGCGGCCGTCTTCCTCCTCGTCCTGCTCGGCCTCGCCTTCTACTTGAACGGGAAGCGGCGCCGCCTGCCCCAGATACGCATCCCCCCGCCTCTGCCGATGCCGGTCCCGGGCGCGCGGCCGAGCGTACCGGCGCCTGCCTTGCCCGCGGCTCGCCGCGCGGAGGAGGCCGCGCCCACGTCCGCGCCCGCGACGGCGCCCGCCCCGCAATCGCCTCGGAAACCCCCGGCCGGTAAAGGCGTCGCGGCCGACCCGGTGCGCGTCTTGGAGGACATCCTGCGGACCAAGAACGACAACGACCCGCGCCTCGATACCGCCTTCGAGCGCCTTTCCGAGCCGGACAAGGCGCGACTGCGCGAGAAGTACCGCTCCCTCCCGCCCGAGGACCGCAACGGTCGCGGCACCGTCGTCTACGTCCTCGGCCGCGCCCCCAAGACGGCCGAGGACTGGGCCTTCCTGCGCTCGGTCGCCGCCGAGCCGCCGTGCCTGAGCCTCGCCTCCTGCTCGCGGCCGCCCGCCGGCGGCGGCGACGAGCACGACGCGGGCCTCGCGGTCACGCTCGCCTATCCGTCCTTGGTCGCGGTCAAATCGGCCCAGCGCGCGCCGCGGAGCGAAGGCGCGCGTTCCGTCATCGCCGCGGGCCTGGCCAGCCGCTCCCCCGCCGTCGCTCGCCTCGCCGCCGCCAACGAGTAGAATATCCGGGTGCCCAAGGCTCCCGCCGCCGCCCGCGCGCTGCTCGCGCTCGCCGCGCTCCTGGCCGTCGTCGGCGGCGTGTCTCTGGCGGTGCGCGCCTCCGACCTCGGGGATATGGCCGAGCACAAGACGGTGGACTGGCGCTTCCGGCGCTTCAACGACCCGTCGCGGCGCGACCCACGCATCGTGCTGGCCATGGTGGACCAGGCGAGCCTGGACCACTTCGAGAAGGACGGCGTGTACTGGCCCTGGCCGCGCAGCCTGTACGCGCCCGGCCTCGCGTTCCTGAAGAAGGCCGGCGCCAAGGCCGTCGTCCTCGACGTGCTCTTCACCAACCCCTCCGCGGTCGGCGCCGACCAGGACGTCGAGCTGGGCAAGGCCGTGAAGTCCTTCGGGCGCGCGGTCGTCGCGATGGAGTCCGGCGCGCAGGCGCACCCGCTGCGGACGGCGCTGCCGCCGGAGCGCTTCGCCGTCGAAGCCCCCGCGCTGTACGGCTCGGCCGTCCTCAAGCGCGCCGTACGCCTCCCTATCCCCGAACTGCTGGGCGGCGCGGCTTTGCTCGGCGACACCTCGGCCGCGCCCGACGCCGACGGCGTGTTCCGCCGGGTCTCCTTGGCCGTGCGCCTGGGCGAGAAGCTGTACCCGACCTTGCCGGCGGCGGCGGCGATGATGGCCACCGGCAAGAGCCTGGCGGAGCTCGCGCCCCCGCTGGCCGACGGCCGCCTCCCCGTGCGCTTCCACGGCAAGTCGATGACCACCGACCCGCGGCTGAAGACCTACGACGTCGTGTCCTTCGGAGACCTCGTCCTGGCGCAGGCCGCGCTGGAGGAGGGCCGCAAGCCGGCCCTCGACCCGGCGCGCTTCAAGGACGCCGTGGTCTTCGTGGGGCTCAGCGCCGCCGGCCTGCTCGACAACCACCCCTCCCCCATCGCGCCCGTGTTCCCGGGCACCGAGGTCATCGCGGCCGCGGCCGACAACCTCATCAACCGCGACTTCCTGCGCGCGGGCTCGACGGCGTCCTTGCTGCTGCTCGTCGGCGCGGCCCTGCTCGCGGCGGGGCTCGCGTCGCGCCTGGGCCGGCACGTCTGGCTCTCCTTCGGGCTGACCTTGGCCGCGTCGGCGGCCCTCGTGGTGACGGCGGCCGCCGCGTTCCGCTACGGAGTCCTGCTCGACATGGCCGCCCCGCAGCTCGCGCTGTGGCTGGGCTTCGCCGCGGCCTCGGCCTGGAGCTTCGCGGTCGAGGGCCGCGAGCGGCGCTATATACAGGGCGCCTTCGGCCACTACCTCTCCCCCGAGATCGTCCGCCGCATCTCCGAGAATCCCGACAGTCTCCGACTGGGCGGGGAGCGCCGCGAGGTGACGTTCTATTTCTCCGACATCGCGGGCTTCACCACCTTCTCCGAGAAGCTCGCGCCCGAGCAGCTGACCAAGCTCATGAACACCTACCTCGGCGAGATGACCGAGACCGTCCTCGAGTCGGGCGGCACGCTCGACAAGTACATCGGCGACGCGGTGATGGCGTTCTGGGGCGCGCCCCTGCCCATGGAAGGCCACGCCTTGGTCGCCTGCAAGGTCGCGCTGGAGAACCAGAAGAAGCTCGCGCGCCTGCGCGAGGAGTGGTGCGCCGCCGGCTGGCCGCCCGTCTCCAACCGCATCGGACTCAACTCCGGCCCCGCCATCATCGGCAACATGGGCTCGGCCAAGCGCTTCAGCTACACCGCCATCGGCGACAACGTCAACCTCGCCTCGCGGCTGGAGGGAGCCAACAAGCCCTACGGCACCGGCATCATGATCTCGGAGTCCACGCGCCTGGCCGCGGGCGACGCCGTCGAGGTCCGCGAGCTTGACTACATCAAGGTGAAAGGAAAGAATCTCCCCATACGCGTCTACGAGCTCCTCGGGCTCAAGGGCGAGACGGACCCGAAGCTCCTCGCCAAGGCGCGGCGCTTCGAGGAAGGGCTGGCGCTGCTGCGCGCGCGCAAGCTCGACGAGGCGGAGGCCGCCTTCCGCGGCGTCGTGAAGGACTTCGGCGAGGACGACTCGTGCGAGCTGTTCCTCGAGCGCTGCGCCGAGGTCCGCGCCGAGCCGCCGCCGCCGGACTGGGACGGGTCGTTCGCGTTGACGGAGAAATAGGAGCATGATGAAGAACCTTCGATTCGCCGCCGTCCTCGCCTTCGCGGGCCTGCCCGCCGCCGCGCTCGCCGCCACGGTCACCGTGCTCGTGCAGCAGACCGCGGTGCGCAAGAAGCCCCAGTTCTACGCCCCCGCCGCGGGCACCGCGCGCCTCGGCCAGACCTTCGAGGCCGAGGGCCCGGACGGCGGCTGGTACAAGGTGGACGGCGCCGTCGACGGCTACATCCACGCCAGCGCGGTCACCGCCAAGAAGGTCAAGGTCGGCGGCGACTCCGTCGGCGGCGGCGCCAGCGCCGAGGAAGTCACCCTCGCCGGCAAGGGCTTCAACGCCCAGGTCGAGAAGAGCTACGGGGCGAAGAACGGCGCGGCCGATTTCTCGGGAGTCAACGCGATGGAGCGCCGCGGCGTCTCCGACGCCGCGGTGCTGGAGTTCATGCGCTCGGGCGGCCTCGTGCCGGAAGGAGGCGCCCGATGAAGCGCCTGCTCCTGATCCTCCCCCTCCTCGCGGGCTGCGCGGAGATGCAGAAGTACGGCATCGACGCGAAATCCATGGGCGGCAACACGACCATGGGCGAGCGTCTCAAAAACGTCGACCTCCAAAAGGTCGGCAAGGGCGTCACCGCCCTGCGCAAAGGCGTGGAAGAGATCTCCGAGAGCGAGGAGTACTACATCGGCCGCGCCGTCTCGGCCCAGATCCTCGCCAAGTACAAGCCCTGGCGCGACGAGGGCGTCAACGGCTACGCGCAGAAGATCCTGCAGACGGTCGCCCTGGCGTCGGAGCGCCCGAACACCTTCAAGGGCTGGCACGTCCAGCTCCTCGACACCGCCGAGGTCAACGCCTTCGCCGCCCCGGGCGGCTTCGTGTTCCTGACCAAGGGCATGGTGAAGAAGACCAAGACCGAGGACGAGCTCGCCGGCGTGCTCGCCCACGAGGTCGCGCACGTCGCCAAGCGCCACGGCCTCAAGACCATCCAGACCTCGCGCCTGACCTCGGCGTTCACCATCCTCGGCTCCGAGGCGGCCAAGAGCTACACGCCCCAGCAGGTGCAGCAGCTGACCTCCGCCTTCGAGGGCGCCGTCGAGGACGTGGTCAACAAGCTCGTGGTCAACGGCTACAGCCGCGACAAGGAGTACGAGGCCGACCGCTACGGCGCGCAGTACGCCAAGGCCGCCGGCTACGACCCCAACGCCCTGAAGTCCTTCCTCGAGCGCCTCGGCAAGGACGACCACGGCGGCGGCATGCTCAAGACCCACCCGGCGGCCGACAAGCGCGTGAGCGAGCTGGGGACGCTGAGCGCCAACGCGTCGTCCAAGAAGCCCTCCGTCCGGCAGGCGCGCTTCGGCGCGGCCGTCCGCTGACATGAAGACCCGGCTCCTCCTCGCGGTCGCGCTCGCGTTCCTGGCAGGCTGCAAAGGCGGGACGGCCGACGACTGGCCCAAGCCCGCGCTCGAGGCGCACGCGGCGGCCGTGCCTACCGGCGGCGACGCCCTGGCGGCCGAGCTCGAGCTCGGCCAGAGGAACTTCTTCGCCATCCAGCGGTACTACCTCGGCTTCAGCGGCGGCGAGCGCAAGCGCGCGCGCCCGCTGACGACGGAAGAGGCCGCATGGGTCGCCGGCGTCATCGCCGCCGAGTCGGAAGCCCTCGGTCGCCTGCTGCCCGCCATGGAGAAGACCCTCGCCGCGCCCGCGCCGACCGAGGACCTGCCTCTCCCGACCATACCGCACGTGTCGCTCGCCATCGTGAGCGTCCACAGCGACGGGCCTTGGGACATCGCGCAGGGCCGGGCCAACCTGGCCGGCAGCCTCGCGTACTTCCACCGCCTGCGCCGCTCGAAGCGAGCCGCCCCCGACGAGCTGGCGAGGGCCCGCGAGTCGACGTCCCACTACCGCACGGACCTCGCCCGCGTCGAGAAGGCCCGGTCCGCCGGCGCCCGTCAGTAGAACGTCGACAGGGATACGGCGCAGAGCCGGCCGGCGACCACCGGCCAGAGCAGGGGCACGGGGCGCCGGCATCCGCCGGGGCCCGGGCCGGGTCCTTTGACCCGCGCCCTCCCAGGCCCCAAGACCCATACGCCGTCGCCCCGTTCCTCAATACAATGAGCTCGTGACCCTGCGGCCGCTGTGCCTTCTGCTGTTGGCGGCCCCCGCCTCCGCCTCCCGCGTCGCCGTCCCCCGGTTGAACGCCTCGGTCGCCTATCCCGTCAGCGGGGCGGCGTCCTATCGCGCCGGCGCACCGACCCTCGCCGCGGCTCCGGACGCGCCCGGAGCGCCCCGGCTCGCTGCGCCCGCCCTCCCGGCCGTGCCCCTGGCGGCCCTGGCCCTGCTCGGCGCCGCTCCCGCCGACGGCCCCGTGCCCCTTCCCCTCACCCTGGGCCTTCCCGCGGCGCCCATGCCCAACTTCATCCCGGAGGCGGCGCGCGCGGACGCGCCGCTCGAGGAACAAGCCTCCGAGGGCCGGACTCGCTTCGACCTCGCGACCTCGCATGTCGGCGTGCCGGCGCCCGCTCCCGTCATCCCGCCGGGCTGGACGCAAGACTCTTTCACGGGAGAAGGCGGCGCCGAGATCCATTACAAGAGCCGCCCGGGGGCCGACGTCTCGCGGCCGGCCCGCGTGCACGCGGGCGGCCTGGCCCTCAACGAGAGCTTCGAGACTTTGTTCTCCCGCGCGCCGGCCCTCGGTCCCGAGCACTTCATGTGGACCCGCGCGCACGCGCCGTCGGGCTGGGTCCCCACCCGCTCGCCGCTGGACGCCGACGCCATGGACCTGGCGCGCATGCTCGTGCTGGCCTCCAAGACCTCGTCCTCGGGCAGGACCGAGCTCGTGCTCCACTCCTTCGGGACCTTGGTCTTCCAGCGCATGCTCCAGCTGCGCGGCAAGCCGGTCGTCGACGCCGCGCTGGCGAGCCTCGCCGGCTCGCGCGTCGTCTTCCTCCACGGCACCACGCGCTACGACGGCTCCGAGAGCCGCGCGGGCCGCGAGTTCGAGCAGATGGGCCAGGCCACGCGCGCGTTCACCGACTGGCTCAACGCCGCCGACGGCATGATCGAGCTGTGGGAGAAGACCTCCCGCCTCAACCCCTTCCTGGGCCCCGCCGTGGACGCCTGGCTCGCCTCGTGGCGCGTCCAGCGCGAGCAGATACTCGCGCTGGCGTCGCGCGACGCCGTGAACATGATGCGCCGCGACCTGGCCGAGCCTTGGGCGCCGGAGCTCGAGTCCGCGCGTCTCGCCGCGCAGGCCGCCCTCGAGCGAAACGCGCGCGACCCGCGCTGGCAGGAAGCGCTGCTGCGCCGTTCCGGGGACATGTTCCGCCTGGAGATGACGCCCGCCGACCTCGAGCGCCTGCGCAAGCTGAAGGTCCAGGTGGCCATGGTGCACTCGCGCGGCGACAAGCTGCTCAACTGGGACACGGCCCGCGCTCTCTTCGACTTCTACGGCCTGCCGGCCCCCGCCGAGGCTCCCGCCGCCGGGACCGAGCTGACCGGCCCCGGCGCGCGCGCCCTCATCGTCGACGGCGACCATTACTGGCCGCTCAAGCACCCCGACGCGCTGCGCCGCGTCCTCGACCGATGAAGGCCGTCCGCGCCCTCGGACTCCAGCTCGGCCTGCCCCGCGCGCCCAAATACGCCGCGCGCGAGATGGACGACCTCACGACGAGGGCCGAGCGGAAGGCGAAAGCCGTCCACCCCGACGCCCTCCACATCGCCCCGCCCGAATCCTTCTGGACGCCGCTGCCCGACGCCGTACCCGGCTTGCTGGTGGAAGGGACCTTGGCTCCCGACCATCACGCGCGCTTCCTCCTGCGCATCCCCAAGGCCTGGAACGGCCGCCTCGTCTGCGCCGCGGCCTCGGGCGTGACCAGCGAGCGCACGTACGACCTGTACTTGTCCGACTACCTGCTGAAGCACGGCTACGCCTTCGCCGCCACCGACAAGGGCGTGCGCCTAGGCATGGTGGACGACGTCATCCTCATCCCGCAGGGCGAGGAGTACTCGGTGCGCCGCTGGGCGGGCCGCCTCGAGGACCTCGCGCGCGCCGCCGTCGCCGAGTGCGTCAAGGCGCGCGGCAAGCGCCCCGATTTCACCTACGCCGCGGGCCTTTCCAACGGCGGCTTCGTCGCGCGCAAGGCCGCGGAGTCGCCGAGCCGCCTCTTCGACGCCGCCATCGAGGTCTCGGGCGTGATGTGGCGCGCCGACGCCGGCGGCCTCCTGCGCGAGCTCCCCGCCATGCTCCGCGTCCCCCCCGCGGTCGACGCGAAGTGGGCGCCGGTCGTCGCCTGGTACCGGGACACGTACTGGGACGCCGTGCTCAACATGTTCATCGGCGACCTCGATCCCGACTATACAGGACGGCCGGAGACCTACGACCTGGATTCGCGCTCCGTCGCGCGCGCGGCCATCCAGACGTTCGAGAACACCGGCGACCTGAAGGCGCCGCTGGTCTCCATCGCCGGCCGCCAGGACTGGCTCATCCCCTGCCGCGGCCACGCCGAGGCGTACGCCTCCTTGGTCGGCCGGGCCGGCAAGTCCGCCCTCCACGAGCTCATCATCGTCGAGGACGCGGCCCACATCGACACCAACGCCGAGACCTTCCCCTTCGTCGTCCCGCTGATGCCCCGCCTGCACGCGGCCTTCGCCGCCCTCGCCTCCCGCGTGGAGAGCGAGGCTACTGAGCCGTCCAGCCGCCGTCCACGCTGAGCGAGGAGCCGCTCATCTGAGCGGCGGCGTCGGAGCAGAGGAACACCGCCAGTCCGCCGATCTGCTCGGGCGTGGCGAAGTCGCCGGAAGGCTGCTTCTCGGCGAGCAGGCGCTTGCGCGCCGCTTCGTCGGATAGGCCCTCGCGCTTGGCCAAGGCGTCAATCTGCTTCTGGACCAGCGGGGTCAGCACCCAGCCGGGGCAGATGGCGTTGCACGTCACGCCCGTGCCCGCGGTCTCGA
>CAZTZW010000039.1:0-12992 GCA_964618085.1 uncultured Elusimicrobia bacterium | reverse complement strand
CTGCTCCGGGTGGACCGGACGCGGGCGGAACGCTGCGGCGCCGGCGCCGACCTCGACCAGCGAGCCTCCCTCCAGGGCGACGACTTCTCGGTCCTCGCGCCCGCGGGACACGGCCTGCGCCTGCGCCGCGAGTCCGCCGCGGACCTGCGCCGCCTCGTCGTCACGGGCGCAGGAGAGTCCGCGGTCCTTCTCGAGGACGACGCGAGCCTCGACCTCGAGGGGGGACGCCTGGAGTCCTGCGCATGCGGCGTCTCCGCCGCGGGCGGCGGGAGCCGCCTGAACGGCGTGCGTCTCGCCGGCCACCGCGGCGCCGCGGCCGACCTCGCCGCGGGCGAGCACGCGCTGGACGGCTGCTCGCTGGAGCGGTCGCGGCGCGGCGTCTTCGCGCGCGACGCGGCGCGCGTCCGCGCCTCGGACTGCCTCGTCTCCGGCCACGAAGAGGCCGACGCCGTCGCCGGCGGGACCGCGAGCCTGTCCCTCGAGCGCTGCCGCCTGCGCGCCGGCCGCGCCGGCTTGCTGGCGCAGGACGCCTCGCGCGCCTCGCTCGAGCGCTGCCTGTTCGAGGGCCACGCGGAGCCCGCCGTCCGCCTGGGGCAGACGGCGCGCACGGACGTCCGTCGCTGCCTGTTCAAACGGGAGTGGATGGCGCTCCTCGCCGAGGACGACTCCGCGCTGGACGCCCGCGATTGCTCGGTCCGCGGCGGTCCCACCGGCTTCAAGCTCGACGGCCGCGCCCGCGCGGACCTGCGCGCCTGCGGCTTCCGCGACGCCGCCCTCGACGGCGTCTGGCTGGGCGAGCGCGCCGCCCTGCGCGCCGGCGCCTGCCGCTTCCGCGCCTGCCGCGTCGCGCTCCAGCGCCACTCCGCGTCGTCCCCGGACCTCCAGGACTGCGTCTACGAGGACTGCGGCGCGTCCGAGAGGACCTTCGCGTGATCGAGCTGTACTGGCTGCCCGAGTCGCGCTGCAACTATCCCTGCCCTTATTGTCCGTACCACGGCCCCGACCGTGCGCGGCTCGTCGCCTCCCAGCCCGACCTGACGACGGCCCAGTGGCTCGAGGCGTGGGACCGTCTCGCCGACCGAGCGGGCCTCTGCCGCGTCTACATCAGCGGCGGAGGGGAGCCCACGCTGCGTCCCGACTTCACCGGGCTCATTGCGGGGCTGGCCGCCCGTCATGAGGTCGTCTTCGACACCAACCTCTCCTGGCCGCTCGAGCGCCTGGAAGCTTTCGCCGCCGCGGTCCCGGTCGAGCGCGTGCGGGTGGAGACCAGCTACCACCGCTCCGCCGCCGACCTCGACGCCTTCCTCGCCAAGGCGGACTTCCTGCGCCGCCGCGGGTTCCGCCTGCAGTGCCGCTGGGTCGCCTGGCCGCCCGATTTCGGCCTGCTGCCCGAGCTGCACGCCCGCTTCCGCGAACGCGGCCTGCCCTTCGCGGTGACGCCGTTCAACGGCGAGTGGGAGAGCCGCTCCTACCCCGCGGCCTATACGGCGGACGAGCGCGCGGCCATGCGCGCGGTGGCCGAGGACTCGGCGGCCTCCGGCCACGACACGGTGAATCCCGAGCTGGTCGGGCACCTGGCGGCGCTGCATGAAGAAAAGCCCGCGGGCCGCGACTGCCGCAGCGGCGCGGAGTACGTGTGCGTGATGCCCGACGGGACCGTGCACCGCTGCGCGCAGTACGCCATGCGCGGCTGGGAGCCGCTGGGCAGCCTGCTGAAAGGCGACTGGACCCCGGCGCCCGGACCCACGCCCTGCAGGGCCGAGCTGTGCGCGCACGAATGGCGCTGGCTCGTGCGAGACGAGGCCCCGGCGGGCCTCGCTCAGTCCAAGTAGCCGGCGGCCCGGAGGGCCTCCAGCGCCGTCTCCTCCGGCGTCCAGGGAGGAGAAGACCCGGCGCGGCGTCGGGCGGCGGCCAGCCGCCGCTCCAGAGCGGCCCGCAGGCGGCGGACCGTCCCGGGCTCGCGCGCGGCGACGTCCGTCGTCTCCTCGGGGTCCGCCGCGGCGTCGTAGAGCTCCGCCGACTCCCCGCGCCTCACCAAGGTCCAACGCTCGGTGCGCCAGACCGCCGCGGCGTCCGGGCGCGGAAGGTCCGCGGTCACGGCGAGGAGGCCCTTGTCCGCGCCGCGCTTTCCGCGCAGGAGGGGAAGAAGGCTGCGCCCCGGCAGCCCGGCGGGCGCGGAGGTCCCGAGCGCCTCCAGCACCGTCGGCAGGACGTCGACGGTCTCCGCCGGATGACGGATGACGGCCGGCGGCGCCCCGGGAAGCCGGATGATGAGCGGGATGCGCAGTTCCGGCGCATAGGGGGAGAACCCATGGGTGTAGGAGCCTCGCTCGCCGAGACTCTCCCCGTGGTCGGCGGTGACGATGATGAGCGCGTCGCGGCCCCTCGGAGAAGAAAGGACCGCGTCGAGCAGGTCGCCGACGGCGCCGTCGGCCTTCGCCGCCGCGTCCGCGTAGAGCGCCCGCACCCGCTCCGCCGCCTCGGGGGACGCGTCGCGCACCCGGCGCAAAACCCGCAGCGCCGCCGTGCTGCCTTCCACGCTCTCGCCGTAGGGCGCGTGGGCGTCCAGCAGGTGAGCGTATAGGAAAAAAGGCTTGTCGGGCGAGACGGCCAGCGCCGCCCGCACGTCAGCACTCAGCTCGTCGGAGCGCGCGTAATGGTCCTTATGCGCCTGGAAGCCCCGGCCCAAGCCGAACTCGCGCAGGCAGAACGCCCCGGACGTGTACGCCTCGGCCCGCCAGCCCCGCCGAACCAGCAGCTCGGCGAGCGTCACCGGGCCCGGCCCCAGACGGCCGCCCGGCGCGGGACGGTAGTCGCGGCGCTGGACCTGCCCCTCCCAATCCGCGCTCTCGGGCAGGCGCATCGCCCCATGCGACGGGACGTCGAGGCCGGTCATGAGCGACGCCACCGCGGGAAGGGTCCAGTTCGCGGCCGAGTAAGCGCGCTCGAAGGCCGCCGCTCCGGCGGAGAACGCCTTGAGACGAGGCATGCTGCCGCCGTCGACGGCGTCGGCGCGCAGGGCGTCCACCACGATGATGACGACTCCGGAGGGGGCGCTCGGGGCCGCGGCGGCGGCAACGGCCAGGACGGACGTCATCAGCGCCGCGGCGAGCATGTGCGGGAGCGATGATATCATTATAGAATAGGGCCGATGGACGCCGTCTTATCCGCCCTATTGCTGCTGGCTGCGCCGTCGAGCGCCGCGCCCCGCCCCGAGCCCAAGCCCAACATCGTCGTCCTCGACATCTGCTCCGCCCGGGCGGACCGCTTCGGCGCCTACGGCTCGACCGCGTCGCTGACGCCCGGCCTGGATGCCTTCGCGACCGGCGCGGCCGTCTTCGAGCGCGCGTGGGCCCAGTCGTCGTGGTGCCTCCCCAACTACGCGACCTTGCTCACCGGCCAGCGCCCGGAGGCGCACGGCCGCCACGTCAACGCGCCCGGGCCTCTCGACCCCGGGACGCCGACCTTGGCCGAGCGCCTCAAGGACACGGGCTATCGGACGGGGGGCTTCACCGGCGGCGTGTACCTGCTGCCGGGCTGGGGGCTGTCCCGGGGCTTCGACCACTACCACAGCGTGTTCTCGACCGCGTCGTCGTCGCCGGAGGGCTTCTCCGTCCTCGCCCCGGACATCCTGCGCTGGATCGACGAGCCCTCGGGCGCCCCGTTCTTCCTCTACGCGACCGTCGACGACCTGCACTCGCCTTACGGCTCCGAGGCCGGCCTCACCGGCGAGGCCGGCTTGTCCACGGCGACCGCCGGCGTGCGCTTCTTCCGCGCGTACAACGGGGAGAAGGACGGGGACCTCTCCGCGACGGCGCGGCGCCTCAAGGGGGACGCGGCCTACCTGCGCGCCCTCTCGTCGCGCTACGACGGCGCCGTGCGCGGCATGGACCGGGTGGTGTCGTCCTTCCTCGCGGACCTGGAGCGCCGCGGCTTGATGAAGAACACCCTCGTCATCGTAACGGCGGACCACGGCGAGCACCTGGGAGAAAAAGGCCTGCTCGGCCACACGGAAGGGCTCTACGAACCGGTGCTGCGCGTGCCTCTGCTCGTGCGCGACCCGGCTCGCCCGGCCTCGCATGGGAAGCGCATCGGCGCGCTGGTCGAGCGCGTGGACCTCGCCCCGACCTTGCTCGACGCCGCCGGGGCGCCCGACGCCTCCTTGCCGGGACGCAGCCTGCGGCCGCTCCTCTCCGACCCGCGCGCGCCGTGGCGGACCCACGCCTACGCGTCCTCCCAGCGCAACGCGGCGGCAGGCGCCCCGCCGTACATCGAGGAGCGCGCCGTCACCGACGGACGCTGGAAGCTCATCTGGTACGCCTACCGGGACGCCTTCGAGCTCTATGACCTCGCCGCCGACCCGCACGAGCGCAACGACCTCGCGGCGAGCCGTCCCGAGGTCGCCGCGCGCCTGGCTTTCGAACTCCAGCGCGCCGCCGAGGAAGCACGCCGCGCCGGACGGCCCGGGCAGGCGCCGCGCCTCGTGAAGACGGTCGAGCGATGAAGACCGCGCTCGTCCAGGCTCCCAGCAGCTACCGCGGCCGCGAGGCCCCGCCGTTCTCCATCGCGTGCCTGGCCGGCTACGTGAAGGCCCACGGGCACCAAGCCGTCTGCTTCGACCTCAACAACGGGCTGTACCGCGCGAGCCCGCCCGAGTGGAAGTCGATGTGGGACCCCGACCGCTACTCGTTCTGGGAGAGCCGCGACGAGATCGACAAGCTGTTCGCGGCCAACGCCGCCGCCGTCGACGAGCACGTCCGCCGCGTCCTCGACACCGGGGCGCGCGTCATCGGCTTCGCCACACACACCACGTCCTTCATGGCCAGCCTGGCGCTGGCCGAGCGCATCAAGCGCGAAGACCCCGAGCGCCTCATCGTGTTCGGCGGCTACCAGTGCTCGCGCGAGCAGTCCGCGCTCGCCTTCGCCCAGGACCCGCGCGTGGATGCCGTCGTGCTCGGAGAAGGAGAGGCCACCTTGGTGGAGCTCCTGACTCGCCTCGAGAAGACCGGGCGCCTGGAGCCGATGCCGGGCCTCCTCCTGAGAGACGAGCACGGCAAGACCGTCGACTCCGGGGACCGGGAAGCCATCATGGATATGGACTCCATGCCTTTCCCGGACTTCTCCGACTTTGCGGCCGACATCGCGGCCGGCGTCTACTCCGACCCGGACCGCCTCGACATCCTCGACGGCCGCAGCTGCGTGCGGCGCTGCTCCTTCTGCACCGAGTGGCAGTATTGGGGCAAGTTCCGCTCCCGCAGCGGCAAGCGCGTCTTCGAGGAGATCCGCCACCAGATGTCGTTGTACCCCAACGTGAAGAAGTTCTATTTCACGGGCCTGCTGGTCAACGGCAACCTGCGGGAGCTCTCGCGCTTCTGCGACCTCGTCATCGAGAGCGGGATCAAGATAACCTGGGGGGGGCAGGCCATCGTCCAGCCCGGCATGACCGCGGCCATGCTGCGCAAGATGGCCGCAGCGGGCTGCACCTGGCTCGGCTACGGCATCGAGAGCGGCTCCGAGGACCTGCGCTGGCGCCTGAACAAGAAGTTCACCAACGCGAACGCCCTGCAGACCTTGCGCGACACGCGCGCCGCCGGCATCGCCACCCAGATCAACGTCATGTTCGGCGCGCCCACCGAGACGCGCGAGGACTTCGAGCGCACGCTGAGCTTCATGGCCTCGGCGAAGCCTCACGTGGACAGCGTGCTCGCCAGCCAGTCCTTCTGCACGATGGAGCACAACACCAAGCTCTACCAGGAGCACGAGCGCTTCGGCGTCTCCGGCCGCGAGCACCACCTGTACTGGACCTCCAACGGGGGGGAGAACGACTACGCCGAGCGCATGCGCCGCTACGAGGAGTTCTGCCGCCTCGCGTTGAGCCTGGGCGTGCCCGAGACTTCCGGCGTGCTCGCGCGCAAGCCCGACAAGTGGCTGCTGCTGGGCGCCTACCATGAGCACGGCCGCCGCTTCGCGCGCGCCGTGCTGTGCTACCGCCGCTCGTTGCGCCGGGAGCGCGACAACGCCGACACGCGCGCCCGCCTTGCGTTCTGCTACCGCGCGCTGGGCCGCCTGGACGAAGCCGCCGCCTGGGAGCGCGCTCCGGCCCCCGCGGCCGGTCAGGTCTCCGGCGGCGGGTCCGCGAACAAGTAGAAGACGCCCATCACCGGGGCCGTCGACTTCCCCGTGTTGTGGTACGAGGCCGCGAACTCGTACTCGGTCCCGGCGCGCAGACGCAGCGGGGCGCCCTTCACGAGCGCCGGGGAGGCTTCCAGCCTGCCGTCGCGCGACCTCCGGACCGGGCCGGAGAACAAGGTCTCGCCGCCGGCCTTGCGCACGGCGGCGGCGCTCGCGTAGCGGTGTAGGTGCAGCGATATCCCGCGCACGACGAGGTCGCGAGGCACGGTGGTCCGCTTGACGTACGGGCGCCGCGCGCCCGGCGCAACCCGCCAGTCGTAGAACGCGGTCGCGTGATGCTCGTGCGCGTCGTCGGCGGTCAGCCCGACGACGACCGAGACCAGCGGGCGCGGAGCGCCAGGCCCGTCCGCGTCCTCCAGCTCCATCGTCACTTCGAAGAGATGCTCGCGGTCGCCTGCGGGGTCGTCGGACGTGAGCATCGCGTTGAGCAGGTAGCGCTCCCCGCCGCGCAGGAGGAGGCCGTAGCCCCGCGGCATCTCCACGCGGCGAGCGCCCAGGTCCAAGGTGAACAGCTGCGGCGCCATCCCCGGGATATGGGTGCGCTTGGCGTGCGCCAAGGTCACATGGCAGAGGCGGCTCTGGTCCGGGTCCGGGGAGCCGTCCGGCGCCAGCAGCCGCACCGCCATGGAACGCAGCAGGACGTCCCGGGGGAAGTCGAAGCTCTTCGACACGAAGGGGCCCGTCATCTCGGGCTGGGCTCCGCGTATGCGCACGGGTCCCAGGCGCTCGACGTGGACCCCCGCGGCGGCGGGCCCGGCGAGGAGGCAGCACCCGACGAGGCCGAGGGAGAGTATCCGCCGCATGCGCGTATCATACCCCAAGCGCGCCGCATCCGTAAACACGCGCCCGGAGACCGACTATGGTAAAATCGCGTCCATGCCGAGAGAGTCGGGAAGGCGCGCCGGTTCCCCGCCGGCATCGAGGTCGGCGGCGTTCTGCCTCTTGGCCGCCTTCATCATCCTGTCGCCGGCGTATAAGTCGGTGTTCCAGATGCCGGGCGACTTCCTTCGCTCGTGGGACATGTACGCCGTGAGACGGACGAACCTGTGCATGGTCTCCTACCGGCTGAGGACTCCCGCCGGGGAGGAGCGGCGGGCTCCCATATTCGAGCTCCTGCGCGAGGGCAAGCCTCCCGGGATCGCGCATGTCGAGCGGGAGATGCGCTACCCGGAAGAGGCCCTCGCCCGGGCTAAGCCCTTCTGCGAGCGTCTTGGGACGCCCTCGCCCGACCTCCGCGTCTATATGACCTGCCCCAGAGGCCGAGACTGGCACGTCGAGCTCGCGGGTGAGGACAACATCTGCCTCGGGGAAGAGTCCCGATGACGGTACGGCGGTCGGTGTTGGACGAATTGCTGTCCCTCACGGGGTCGACCCGGGGCCTCGCCCTCTTCCGCATCGGACTGGGCACGCTGACTTTGATGCAGTTCTCGGCTTCTTTCGCGCTCTACGGCAGCTCGCCCGACAAGGGGGCCTGGGGACTCCTGGTCCAGGCGTGCGCTCTCGCCGCGATCCTGGGCTGGCGCGCGCGAGCGGCGACGTTCGCGACGGGCCTCGCGGTGCTCGGCGCTTATTACTACGTCGGCCTCGTCCTGGGAGACTCGAGGTACGTCATCGGGCGGCAGAACGTGTACCTTCAGGCGTGGATGTCGCTGCTGCTCTCGCTGACCCCCTGCGGCCGCTCCTACTCCGTGGACCGCTGGCTGGCTCTCCGGAAGGACGCCTCGGCCGCGCCCCCGGAGCGAGGGGAGCTCTGGGCCCTCCACCTGCTCAAGATCCAGGTCTGCGCGGTCTATCTATGGGCCGCGTTCGAGAAGCTCAAGGCCGGCTACTGGTCGGGCGACGCCCTCATCGGGACCGTGATGTCGCTCTACTTCGGCTCGGACTATCCGCCGTTCCCCGGGATGACCGGGCTCCTGCAGGCTGCTTCCGTGCTGACCCTGGCGCTCGAGCCGGCGCTCGCCGCCGGCCTGCTGTTCGCGAGGACGCGGGCCGCCGCCATCCGCATCGGCGTCCTCTTCCACCTGTCGCTGGCCGTCTTCCTGCCCGTAGGGGCGTTCACGATGCTCATGTGCCTCTCGTTCCTGCTCTTCCTCGATCAGGACCGCCTGCACGCCGACATCGACGCCCTCCAAAGGCCGTCCTGACCCGCCGCGGCCGCTAGGAAGCGGTCGCGGCGATGCGCACGGCGACGTCGTTGGCCCGGGCGGCGGCGGTACGGAGCTCGGCGGGGTCGAAAGCGCCGCCGCCGCCCCCGCGACGCGCGAGGTGCCAGTTCCGCATCAAGGCCAGGTCCAAGAAATATTGGAAGGCCTCGTCGAAGTCCACGCCGTAGCCGGCGATGGCTGCGATCATGTAGTCGCTGCCGTAGCGGCAGGTGTTGCGGGACATGATGTCGGCGATGAGACGCTTGGTCGCGGCCTCCGCCGCGACGTGGTCCATCGTCGCATGGCGCCAGACGCCGCCTTCTCCCGTGAGTCCGTAGCGCTCGGCCTCGGCCCGGAGCGGCGCGTTGTGGTCGTACCAGAACGTGCTCAGACGGAAGAGGTCGAAGCCCGCGCCCTCGATGCAGCGGCGCGTCGCCTCGATGGTCGCCTCGGTCTCGCCGGGATAGCCCACGATGAACGAGCCCACGGCCTTGATCCCGGCGGCGCGCGTGACCGCCACGCCCCGGTGGACGTCCTCGAGGGTGAAGTCCTTGCGCATGGACTTCAGCATCCCGTCGTCGCCCGACTCGACCCCGAAGAAGATCGCGCGGCAGCCCGCCTCCGCCATGAGCGCGGCCAGGGAGGGCGTCATGTTGTCGACCCGGCCGTAGCAGGTCCAGCGCACGGGGAGCTTCTCCGCGATGACGGCCCGGCACAGCTCCTCCGCGCGGGCGACCGGGAACGTGAAGGTCGAGTCCGCCACGCGGTAGTTGCGGATGCCGTAGCGCTCGTGGTTGAGGCGGAGCTCGGCGAGCACCCGCTCCGTGGACCACAGCCGCAGGCCGCTGCCGTCGGGGCGGCCGGGGCTGTAGATGGGATACGTGCAGTAGCGGCACTTGTAGACGCAGCCGCGCTGCGTCTCGATGGGGTAGACGGCGTGGGGTCCGCGGCCGAGGAGGTCCCAGCGGGGGAAAGGGACCTGGTCGGGCGGCGTCAGCGCCGCGGGCGGCGTCGCGACGCGCTCGCCGCCGCGCTCGAACTCGATGCCGGAGACCGAGGCGAGGTCGCCGCCGTCGCGAAGGCAGGCCGCCACCAGCGGCAGGGTCCGCTCGCCCTCGCCCAGGACGGAGACGTCCGCGTGGAGGCGCAGGCCCGGGTTCTGCAGGAGGCTCGGCCCGCCGAGGACGAACCGCGAGCGCGGGCTCAGCCGGCGGACCAGCGCGGCGGTCTCGCGCACGGCGCTCTCGGTGAAGATGAAGGTCGTCGAGAGCCCCACCAGCAGGGGGGAGCGCGCGAGCAGTTCCTCGACGCGCTTGGCCCTCTCGGGCAGAGTGCGGTAGTTGTCCACCAGCGAGCAGCGGAAGCCGGCGTCCTCGAGCGGCCCCGCCAGGGCCGCTATGCCCAGCGCCGGCGCGTGGGGAGGCTTGCCCGTGCGCGGCGTGAGGAAGCTCTCGCTGATGGCATGGAAGTGCTCGTTCTCGTAGGCGAAATCCTCGTCGCTGAGGAGCAGGACTTCCGGGCCGATGGGCCGCATGGAGCTATTCTATCTATAATACGCGCGGTATGCCGAAGGCCTCGAACGCTCTGGACCGGTGGCTCCTCCGTCTCGGGCTCGACGCCGCGGGCCGTCCTCCCGTCACCGGCGTCCTCTGGGACGGGCACGAGGCCGCCCCGTCCGCGGGAGCCTCCATCGCCCGCCTGAGCCTGAGGAGCCGCGCCGCCCTCTACCGCCTCCTGCTCGACCCGCAGGCCCAGTTCGGCGAGCTCTACAGCCGCGGCGAGCTCGAGGTCGAGGGAGACCTGGTGGCCGCGCTGCAGGCCTGCGCGCCCGCGGCGGCCCGCTCCGCGCGCCCGCGCCTGCCGCGCCTCCCGCCCGATCCCGGCGACGCCGCCCGCGGCCACTACGACCTCGGCAACGACTTCTACCGCCTCTGGCTCGACGAGGAGATGCAGTACACGTGCGCATACTTCCCGGACCCCGGCATGAGCCTGGAGGAAGCGCAGCGGGCCAAGATGCGCCATATCTGCCGCAAGCTGCGCCTGCTCCCGGGGGAGTCCGTCCTCGAGGCCGGAGGCGGCTGGGGCGGACTGGCGCTGTACATGGCTCGCGAACACGGGGCGCGCGTGCGCTCCTACAACGTCTCGCGGGAGCAGACGGCCTGGGCGCGGGAGAGGGCGCGCGCGGAGGGACTGGAGGGACTGGTCGAGTTCGTCGAGGACGACTGGCGCGCGGCGAGCGGGACCCACGACGTCTTCGTCTCCGTGGGGATGCTCGAGCACGTGGGCCCGTCCAACTACGCCGAGCTGGGACGGATGATAGACGCCCGCCTGGGCCCGCGCGGCCGGGGCCTCATCCATACCATCGGCCGCAACCGGCCGCGCGCGGTGAACCCGTGGATCGAGCGGCGGATATTCCCGGGCTCGCGTCCGCCCAGCCTGCGCGAGATGACCGCCATCTTCGAGCCGTTCTCGTTCTCGGTGCTGGACGTGGAGAACCTCCGCCTGCACTACGCCCGCACGCTCGAGCACTGGCTCGCCCGCTTCGAGGCGCGCGCCGCCGAGGTCGAGGGGCGCCACGGGGCCGTCTTCACCCGCGCCTGGCGCCTCTACCTCGCCGGCTCCATCGGCGCCTTCACGACCGGCGCGATGCAGCTCTTCCAGGTGGCCTTCGCGCGGCCGGACCTCAACGACCTGCCCTGGTCGCGGGCGCACCTCTACCGGGATTGAATACGCTCGAGGCGTGCGACGTCCTCGTCGTGGGGGGAGGACCCGCCGGCTCCACGCTCGCGCGCGCCCTGACGGACGCCGGGATGGACGCGGTGGTGCTCGACGCCCGCCGCTTCCCCCGCGACAAGCCGTGCGCCGGCTGGATCACGCCGCGCGTCGTCTCAGCCCTCGGCCTCGACCTGGAGGAGTACGCCCGGGAGCGGGTGCTCGAGCCGCTGCGCGGGTTCCGCGTCGGCGTGCTCGGCGGGAAGGCGGCGGACGTGCTCTACCCCGGGGAGCCCGCGAGCTACGGCATCCTGCGCCGCGAGTTCGACGCCTATCTGCTCTCCCGCTGCCGGGCGCGCCTGCGCCTGGGCGAGCCCCTCCGCTCGCTGCGCCGCGAGGGCGGGCTCTGGGTCGTCAACGAGTCGATGAGCGCGCGGCTCCTCGTCGGAGCCGGAGGGCACTTCTGCCCCGTCGCGCGCCGCCTGGCTCCGGAGGGTCCCGTCCGCGTCCCGCCCATCATGGCGATGGAAGCCGAGTTCGAGCTCCCGGCGTCGCAGGCCGCCGGCGGCCCCCGCCCGGGCATCCCGCAGCTCCTCTTCGCCCCCGACCTCAAGGGCTACGCCTGGTCGCTGCGCAAAGGCGGCTACCTCAACGCCGGCTTCGGAGGCGACTACGGCGCGGACGCGGCCCGCGGCCTGCGGCGGGCGTGGACCCTCCTTCAAGACTGCGGGGCGGTGCCCGCCGGCGCCCCGCTCCCGGCGCGCGGGCACTGCTACCATGTGCGCGCGCGGACGCCCCGCGCCCGCGCGGGAGACGGCTTCCTCCTCGTGGGGGACGCGGCGGGCCTGGCCCACCCCAAGACCGGGGAAGGAATCCTGGCGGCCGTGGAGTCGGCGCTCCTCGCGGCCGCGTCCCTGCGCGAGGGGGGGCTCGGCGAGGAAGGGATCGCGCTCTACGCGCGTCGAGCGGCCCGCCGCTTCGGGCCTCCCGGCGGCGCCCCCAAGCGGCTGCCCGCCGCGCTCGCGCCGCTCGGACGCCGCCTCCTAGGCTCGCCGTGGTTCGCCCGCCGGGTGGTGCTCGACCGCTGGTTCCTCGGGGAAGGCCGTCCATGAACGGCGCCGCCTGATTTCCTACAATGAGGCATGGTCAGCCCGGGTGAACGGCTCGTCCGCCGCGAGCACAGAGCGCTGAGAGGCATGCTCCTGGCGCCGTGGCTCCTGGCCGCGGCGTCGCTGACGGCCCTGGGCGGCGACGCGTGGCCCGGCTGGAGCGGCCCGGTCTTGCTGTTCGCGGGCTACGCCCTGAACATGCTCGGTCTCGAGATCGGCTACCACCGCCTCTTCGCCCATCGCGCGTT
Organism: uncultured Elusimicrobia bacterium; assembly: GCA_964618085.1. GTDB lineage: Bacteria > Elusimicrobiota > Elusimicrobia > UBA1565 > UBA9628 > GWA2-66-18. The sequence continues at coordinate 587 of CAZTZW010000039.1, read as the reverse complement.
CGAGTCGCCGGCGCCCGTCCGCGCGCTCCTGGCGGTCCTCGGCTCGACGGCAGCGGTGGGACCCGTGTTCGGCTGGTGCCTCATCCACCGGCGCCACCACCAGCACTCCGACGCCCCCGGCGACCCGCACTCGCCGCGGGAGGCCGGCCTGCTGCACGCGCACGCGGGCTGGATGTGGGGCTACACCATCGACATGGCCGACTACCGCCGCGTGACCGACCTGCTCGAGGACCCGGTCCTCTTCCGCTGGGCGCGCGCCGACCGCTACTACCTCTGGATCGCCCTCGGCCTGGCCGCGCCCGCCGTCCTCGGCGCCGCGTGGTGGGGCGGCGCCGCGCGGGTGCTCCTGGCGCAGAACGTCGCCTTCGCGGTCAACTCGCTGGGGCATTCCTACGGCGAGAGGACCTTCGAGACCGGCGACGACAGCCGGGACAACCCGTGGCTGGTCCTGCCGACCTTGGGCTCGGGCTGGCAGAACACCCATCACGCCTTCCCGTCCTCGTACTCCAACCAGTGGAGCCCGCGCCGGCCCGACCCCGGCGCCTGGGTCGTGCGAATCATGGCCGCCCTGGGTCTCGCCGTCCGGC
>CAZTZW010000038.1:0-13078 GCA_964618085.1 uncultured Elusimicrobia bacterium | reverse complement strand
GTAGGCCTGGGCCAGCGCGAGGCCGTGCCCGTCCGCGCTCGCGAACGGGCCCTGCCCGCGGTAGGTGCGGAAGAGCGCGGCCGACGAGATGACGAGGACGATGGTCGAGGAGCCGCGGCGGCCGAAGCGGAACGTCGTCCAGAGCACGAGCGGGAGCACGACGTAGGCGATGGGGTAGCCGCCCGAGACGTAAGAGACCCATATGGTCCCGGCGACCACGGCGGCCAGCGCCGCGGCCTCGAGCGCCCCCGCGCGCACCGGCTCGCGCTCGCCGAGCCACGCCAGGAGGACGGGGCCCAGGATGAGGATGCCCGCGGCGTCCCCGAGCCACCAGTCCCGCCAGACGAGAGGTGTCGAAGAGGGGCCGATGAGCCCGAAGGCGGAGAGCGCCGCGACGCCGACGGTCGCGGCGACCGCCGCGCTCACGAGGCCCGTGAAGGCCAGCATGAACACGCCCGCGCTGCTCTCGAGGACGCGCCGTCCGCCGGCGAAGCGCTCGACGAGGCCCACGGCCAGCGCGCTCTCGAGCGCGTTGCCGCACGCGATCAGGAGAGCGGCCGCGGCCGCGGTGCCGGGCGCCAGGCCCTGACCGAGGTGGAGCTGCAGGTTCGCGGCGAAGGCTCCGGCGAGGACGCCCGGCCACAGCCCGCGGCCCCGCAGCAGCAGCGCCGCGAAGCCGATGGCGGAGGGAGGCCACACCGGGCTGGCGCTCGGGTGCACGACCGCGAGCGCGAGGCCGAAGCGGGCCGCGAGCCAGTAGACGGCGGCGAGCGCCGCGCAGCGGAGGAGGCGTTCTCCTGTCATCCACCATGAGTATAGGTAATACGGGCCCGTCCGCGGTCGCGCCCGCCGCGGGAAAGCGAATTGATAGAATCATCGAGCATGCGGGAAGACTTGAAGAAGCTGGCGCTGGTGTCCTTGCCCGTCTTCCTCGCCACCTTGCTGGTCGCCGACCGTTTGGCGGGGCTGGCGGGCCTGCCCGACGAGACGGGCGAGTCGCTCGACCAGGTGGCTCATCCCTCCAACTACTCCCGCCTCAAGGAGAACCTCGAGTACTCCTACCTGTTCCAGACGAACAGCCAGGGCCTGCGCTACCCGGAGATCCCCCTGCACAAGCCCGCCGGCGAGGTCCGCGTCCTGGTGCTAGGCGATTCGTTCGTCGAAGGCGAGGGCGTCCGGGCGGAGGCGACGTTCGAGGCGCTCATGGAGAAGTCGTTCTCTCGCGGGGGGAAGACGGTGCGCTTCATCAACATGGGCCTGGCCGGCACGGGCCCTTACGAGTACGGGCGCGTCCTCTCCCGCATCGGCTACCGCTACGAGCCCGACCTCGTGCTGCTCATGTTCTACGCGAACGACGTCACCAACACGCGCGCCGGCTACCGGCCGGGGCAGATCTACGAGGACCTCTCCGCGGAGCGCGGGCCGGCCAAGCGCGCCCTGCACGCGCTGCTGCCCCGCACCTATACCCTTTATAAGAAGGCGCGCGCGGGCTACCGGGCGAGGCGGCGCGCCCAGGAGCATTTCGTCGAGACGGTCGAGGCGGAGGCGCGGCGGCGCCATCTTCCCGAAGCGGACATCCTCCGCTGGGAGAAGTCCCTGCCGCCGGCATGGGTCGACGCCGTCGACCATGGCCGGTTCAACGGCTCGCTGCTCTCCAACGGGCTCTTGAACCCTTCCTACTGGACCGACGCGCTCGACATCGACACGCCGGAAGCGGAGCGCAAGTGGGAGGCGACGGCCGCCATCCTCAAGGACATCTCCCACGAGGTGCACGACCACCATCTGCCGCTGGCGCTGGTCTACGCGCCCAGCCGCTTCCAGTACGAGAGCGGCGTCTACGAGGACCTGGCGCACGACCCGTGGACGATGACGGGCGCGGTCATCCGCAAGGACTGGCTGAAGCGGGAGGCGCCGGTGGAAGGGCGCCTGAAGCACCTGGCCGAGGAAGAGCGCCTGCCGTTCTTGGACCTGACCCCGGTGTTCCGCGCCGCCGACCGCAAGGCCAAGGACCTCGTCATCAAGCTGGACGGGCACTGGAGCGAGAGCGGACAGAAGGTGGCCGCCGTCGCGATCGGCCGCTGGCTGCTCCGCGCCGGCCTCTTGTCCGGCCGCTGAGGCCGCCGCCGCGTCATGGAACTCCCGGAGGCGACTGTTATAGAATCGGCCGTCCCGAGCCCATGACCTCCTCCACCGAACGACTCGAGCCGCGCCTGCGCGAGACGGCCCTCATCATGCTGCGCCGCCACGGCATCGGCGAGGACGACCTCCAGTTCGAGGCGAACGAGCCCCATCAGCCTCCGTCGTGTCTCATCAAGGGGCATCGCGTGCGCGTGGAGGTCGACGACTCCTCGGTGGCGTTCCGCGTCAAGGCGGGCCGCTGGACCGGGCGGCGCGCCGACTTCCCGACCACCGGCGCTTTCGTCGCGGCGTTCGAAGAAGCGCTGCACGGCGCGCTCGCCGGCTGACCCGCGGGCTCTGACGCGTCCTTACTTGTAGAGGCTGCGGGACATCAGCTTCACCACGTCGGCGTCCTCCTCGATCTGCTCGGAGCCGTAGCCGTCGGCGAGGCACTCGAACGTCGCGTCGCGGAAGGTGAAGACGTAGTGCTTCCCCTTGCCGACGGCGCGGGCCCAATCGGATCCCTTCGCCTCGAGCGCGGCGTCCGGCGGGTACGCCCGGTCGGGCGGGCCGAAGCGGTGCGCGTAGGCGACGTGGAAGGACACGATGATATGGGCGTTCTTCCGGCCGACGAACGCCATGTAGGACAGGACGACCGTCCCGTCCTTGGCCAGGACGATGGGGAGGGGCCGCTCCACGTCGGGCTCGGGGATGGCCAGGCGCGTCACGCGGTCTTCATCCATCGCGCGCGCAGTCTAGCATCTCTAAAAGGCGGCCTGAAGGAGCAGTAGCGCCGCCATCCCGGCCGCGATGGTCGGCAGGGTCCCTCGGGTCCAGACCGCGACGAACACGGCGATGACGCCGGCCGTCAGGCGGTGGTTCGAGACGGCCAGGTCGAGCCTCCCGCCCGTCAGCAGGACCTCGGGGAAGACGATGGCCGAGAGCACCGCGGGCGGGACGTAGCGCAGGGCGCGGCGCAGCGCGGGCGGGACGTCGACCCGCCCGAAGGCGTAGATGAACGAGAAGCGGACGGCGAACGTGGCCAAGCCGCCCAGCAGGAACACGAGCCAGACGCTCATCGGCGCTTCTCCAGCAGGGTCCCGACCGCGATGCCGGTCAGCGCGGCGGCGATGAGGCCGAGCTTGTAGGGCAGGCCGTACGCGAGCAGCGCCGCGGCGCCGGCGCCCAGGGCGGCGGCGACCATGGGGAGGTCCTTGAGGCCCGGCGCGACCATCGCGATGAAGGTCAGCGGCAGGGCGAACTCCAGGCGCCAGGACGGGGGGATGGCGGCGCCCATCAGGATGCCCAGCGCCGTGCTGACCTGCCAGACCGTCCACAGGGCGAGGCCGGCCCCGAGGAAGAACCAGTGGCTCTCGGGTCTGACGCCCTCGGACTCGTAGTGGACGATGCTCGCGGCGTAGGCCTCGTCGGTCAGGAGATAGGACAGCAGGACCTTCCATCTCATCGGCAGCGCGCGGACGTGCTCCGCGACGGAGGCGCTGTAGAGCATGTGGCGCAGGTTGACCACCGCGATGGTCAGCACGACGACCAGTCCCGGCGCGGCCTCGCCGATGAGCTTGGCCGCCACGAACTGGGACGCGCCCCCGAAGACGACGGACGACATGAGCTGGGAGGCGAGCGGCGAGAGGCCGGCGTCCCGGGCCAGCGCGCCGTAGATCATGCCGAAGGGGAAGACGCCGACCAGGAGGGGAGACTCCGCGCGCACTCCCGCCCACAGCATGGACAGACGCGGATTCATCGGGGCATGATACGAACTTTCATATACTGCGCGGATGAGCGTCGCGACGATCGATGTTTCGAAGGGCGCGTCCGCGCGGCTCCTGCGGGCGAGGATGGCGCGCGACGGGGTCGTCGCGCTGCGCGGCCTCTACCCGGCCTCCCTGCTGAAGGCCATCCGCGGGCGCGTCATGCGCGGGCACGAGAGCGGCGAGCTGCGCGAGCGCGGCCTCGTGCGCGACATCGGCGGCCGCTACACCTCCGTCCTGCCCTTCACGGGCCCTTTCCTGGACCGGCGCTTCTACGCGAACCCCTTCCTGCTCGCGGCGCTCGAGGCCCTGCTGGGCTCGGAGCACGTCATCGGGAGCCTGGAGGCGGTCATCGCCCTCCCCGGCTCGACCGCGCAGTACCAGCACATCGACGGCCCCCTGCGTCTGGACCAAGGGTCCGGCCGCGCGAAGCGGGGCTACGCCCGCGACCTCTCGGACCTGCCCCCGTACGCGCTGGCCTTGGCGACGCCGTTGTGCGACGTGGACGAGGAGAATGGCCCGACCGCGCTGTGGCCCGGCTCGCATCGCGTCGCGCTGCGGCCGCGCCTGCCTTCGGAGGCCGCGGTCGCCCGCCGCTTCCCCGTCGCCCATATGACGGGGCGCTTCGGGTTCTCCTATCTCTACGATTACCGGACCTTCCATCGCGGCACGCCCCATTTCGGCCGCGAGCCGCGCCCGCTGCTCATGTCCGTGTTCACCCGCTCGTGGTACCGCGACCCGAACCATGCGGAGACGGCGCCGAGCGTGGTCATCTCGAAGCGCGACTACCTGAAGGTGCCCGAGCGGCATCGCCGCTTGTTCGCGCTGGCTCCGGCCGCCCGGCGCGTCCTGTGGGCTTGAACGAGCGGCTGACGCTGTTCGTCGGCGCGACCGCCGTCATCGCCGCGAGTCCCGGGCCCAACATGCTGCTCGTCATGACGAGCAGCCTCAAGCACGGCCTGCGCCGCTCCTTCGCCACCATGGCCGGCTGCCTGACGGGCGTGCTGCTGATGATGGCCGTGTCCGCGGCCGGGCTGGGCGCGGTGCTGCAGGCGGCGCCGCGCGCCTTCGGCGCGCTCAAACTCGCCGGGGCGGTCTATCTCATCTATCTCGGCGTGAAGATGTGGGGGGAGGCTCCGGAGGACGGCGCGGCCGCCCCCGCGGCCAAGGGCGGCCTGTACCGGCAGGGCCTGCTCGTCTCCTTGAGCAACCCCAAGGCCATCCTCTTCGCGGCGGCGTTCCTGCCGCAGTTCTTGGACCCGCAGCGCCCCCGGGCCCCGCAGTTCGCGGTGCTGGTGAGCCTGTTCGCCGTCATCGAGGTGAGCTGCTACATGGCCTACGCGCTGGGCGGCCGCCAGGCGGCCGCGCTGCTGGCCGATCCGGCCCGCCGCCGGCTCTTCGACCGCTGCGCGGGCACGCTGTTCGTCGGGTTCGCGCTCGCGTTGGCGTTCACTTGAGGAGGGACGCATGGATCTTGAGCTGAAGGGGAAGGTGGCGATGGTGGCGGCGGCGACCCGGGGCATCGGCCTCGCCGCGGCCGAGGCGCTGGCGCGCGAGGGCGCGCGCGTGTCGGTGTGCGGACTGGACGCGGGACGCCTGGAGAAGGCCGCCGCCCTCCTGGGCCCGGGCCACCGCGCCTACCGCTGCGACCTCTCCTCCGCGGCGGACATCGAGGCCTGGCACCGCGCGACCGTGGCGGACCTGGGCGCGCCGTCCATCCTCGTCACCAACACGGGCGGGCCTCCCGCCGGCCCCGTGGGCTCGCTGACCGACGACCAGTGGCGGACGGGGTTCGAGAACACCGTGCTCAACGTGACGCGCTTGGTCGCGCTCGCGTCGCCCGCCATGAAGGCGGCGAAGTGGGGCCGCATCGTGCACGTCACCTCCTTGGTGGCCAAGGACCCCGAGCCGCTCCTGCCCATCTCCTCCACGCTGCGCGCGGGGCTCATGGCGCTGACGAAGCTGCAGGCCAAGGAGCTCGGCCCGTACGGGATCACCGTGAACGGCCTCCTGCCCGGGCACACGGAGACGGACCGCCAGACTCACCTGCTCGAGGTGCGCGCCAAGAAGAGCGGCGCGAGCGTCGAGGAGGAGAAGCGCCGCGCCGTGGAGCACATCCCGCTGCGGCGCATGGCGGCGGCCTCCGAGATGGGGGACGTCGTCGCCTTCCTGTGCTCCGCGCGCGCGGCCTACGTCAGCGGGGCCAGCCTCGTCGTGGACGGCGGCCTCTCCGGCGGCCTCGGCTAGGCCTTGGCGCGCAGGACCATGGTCAGGTCCTGGAAGATGATGCCCACGCCCAGCCGCTCGCCCGAGGGGGAGCGCAGCTGCAAAGTGCTGTAGCCGATGACCATCCGGGCGTCGCCGTGGGCCGCGCTCACCTCGGCTCGGACGACGGCCTTCTGCGAGACCAAAGCGTCCTTTAGCACGGCGCACAGCGCGGGGTAGGGCGCGAGAGCCTCCTCGTAGGACTTGCCCAGGACGGCGCCGATGGGGATGTGGAGGATGCGTCCCGCGGTCTGGTTGCCGTAGACGACCCGCCCCTCGAGGTCGAGGCTGAGCAGGCCGCCGCTCAGGTTGTCGAGGATGCTGCGGAAATAGACGGCTTCGTCGCGCATCAGCCATTCTAGTCAAAACAACGTGACTTGACAAAACGCGCGCGCTGTCTTATACTACACCAGATGGTTAACTATAGCCAGCACCGGCTCGACCTCGCCTTCGGCGCCCTGGCGCATCCCATCCGCCGGGGCATCCTCGCTCGCCTCTCCACGGGGGAGGCGACCATCGCCGAGCTGGCCAAGCCGTTCAAGGTGTCGGCGCCGGCCATCACCAAGCACATGCGCATCCTGGAGGACGCCGGCCTCCTGTCGCGCAAGAAGAAGGGCCGCCAGCATCACTGCCGCCTGGAGCAGGAGCGCATGAGGGAGGCGCAGCAGTGGCTGGAGGAGCACCGCAAGTTCTGGAACGACAGGCTCGACGCGCTCGAGCGCTACCTCAAGGAGAACCCATAACATGACCACGACCAAGCCCGCGTTCGAGCTCGAGATCGAGCGCCTCATCGACGCGCCCATCGCGCGCGTGTACAAGGCCTGGACCGACCCGGAGCAGTTGAAGCACTGGTTCGCGCCCAAGCCCTTCAAGCTCGGCATCAAGAGCGTCGACTTCCGCCCCGGCGGCTTCTACGAGATGTCCATGCAGGGCCCTAACGGGGAGGATTTCCCGTTCACGGGCACCTACCGGGACATCGACCCGCCCACGCTGCTGTCCTGGACCGGCGAGTTCCCGGACATGCCCAAGGACACCATCAAGACCGTCATGCGCTTCTCGGAGGAGGGGGGCAAGACCCGCGTGCGCGTGCGCCAGACCTTCGACGTGCTCTCGCCCACCGCCAAGCACGCCACCGCCGGCGCCAAGCAGGGCTGGGGCATGACCATGGACCAGCTCATCGAGTTCTGCGGGAAGTAAGGAGAAGTCATGGCAGCCCTGAAGAAGACCGAGCCCGAATCCGACCGCGAGATCGTCATCACCCGCCTCATCGCCGCGCCCGTGGAGCGCGTGTGGCGGGCCTGGACGGACAACGATGAGATCGTGAAGTGGTGGGGTCCCCACGGCTTCTCCGACGAGTCGGAGCGCCGGGAGTTCAAGCCCGGCGGCCATTGGAAGCACACGATGATCGGCCCGGACGGCGCGCGCTTCGCCAACTACGCGACCTATAAGGAAATCGAGCCGCTCAAGCGCATCCTGCTCGTCAACGGCGGAAGCAAGGAGGACGACGAGAAGGGCGTCGGCATGCGTTCGGAGATCACCTTCAAGGCGGTGGGAGACAAGACCGAGATCACCATGCGCACCGTGCTGGCGACGGCCGAGATGCGCGAGCGCGTGGTCAAGGAGTTCCGGGCCATCGAGGGCGGTCATCAGACGCTGTCCCGCCTCGACGCCCACGTCACCGGACAGTTCGTCATCTTCCGTCTCGTGGACGCGCCGCGCGAGCGCGTCTGGCGCGCGTGGACAGACGAGAAGGAGCTGGCGGCCTGGATGGGCCCGAAAGGCGCCAAGACGGGCTACGCCAAGCTCGACTTCCGCGTGGGCGGGGGTTTCCATTACTCCATGAAGCACGGCGACGTCGAGCTGTGGGGGCTCACGACCTACAAGGAGATCGTGGCGCCCGAGAAGCTGGTCTACGTCCAGCAGTTCTCCGACAAGGACCGCGGCCTGGGCGTCCATCCCATGGCGCCGACCTGGCCCAAGCGGATGCTGACGACCGTCCATTTCCAGGACTTCGGGCCGAAGACCCTGATATCCCTGTACTGGGCGGCGATCGACCCGAGCGAGGCCGAGATGAAGACCTTCCAGCAGGGCATGGACGGCATGAAGGGCGGCTGGGGCGGTTCGTTCGACCGGCTGGACGAGTATCTCAAGGAGGGGAGATGAGCGCGTCCGCGCAGGACCGCATCGAGAAGAGCGTCCGCTTGGCGGCGCCCGTCTCGCGCGTATGGAAGGCGCTCACCGACCATCGCGAGTTCGGGGCTTGGTTCGGAGTGAAGCTCGACGAGCCGTTCAACGTCGGGCGGACGTCCACCGGCCGCATCACCCATCCGGGCTATGAGCACGTGGAATGGAAGGCGGACATCATCGCGATCGAGCACGAGAAGCGGTTCGCCTTCACGTGGCATCCGTACGGCATCGACCCGGAGGTCGACTGCGCGAAGGAGACGCCGACGACCGTGGAGTTCCTCCTCGCGAAGGATGGGGCGGGCACGCGCCTGGTCGTGGTAGAATCCGGCTTCGACGAAGTCCCGGCCGCGAGGCGCGCCGAGGCTTTCCGCATGAACGACGCAGGCTGGACCGCGCAGATGGATAATATCGCGGCGCACCTCAAGTCGAACCCGTAAAGGAGGCTCTATGAGCTACGTGGACGGCTATCTGATCGCGATGCCGAAGAAGAACAAGGCCGTTTACCGCCGCATGGCGTCCCTGGGGAAGCGCATGTGGATGAGTCATGGCGCGCTCGACTACAAGGAGTGCATCGGCGAGGACCTGGACATCAAGGGCGTGGCGAGCTTCCGCAAGCTGCTCAAGCTCAAGCCCGGCGAGACCGCGGTGTTCTCCTACATCGTGTACAAGTCCCGGGCGCACCGCGACGCGGTCAACGCCAAGGTCATGAAGGACCCGCGCATGAAGGCGCCGAAGAAGATGCCCTTCGAGTTCAAGCGCATGCATTTCGGCGGCTTCGACGCGCTCGTGGAGGCCTAGGGGAGACCATGCTCAAGAAAGCCGCCGCGGCCGTCGCGCTCGTCGTCGTCGCCGTGCTGATCCTGGCTTCGCGCCAGCCGGACGCCTTCCACGTGGAGCGGACGGCGACGGTGAACGCGAAGCCGGAGAAGGTGTTCCCCTACCTGGAGGACCCCAAGAAGACGCAGGAGTGGTCTCCATGGGAGAAGAAGGACCCGGACATCAAGAAGACCTTCAGCGGCGCCCCCAAGGGCGTCGGCGCCGTCTACGCCTGGGAGGGGAACAAGGAGGTCGGCTCCGGCGTGGCGACCATCACCGCGGTGGAGCCCGATAAGAGCGTGACCATGGAGCTGCGCTTCATCTCTCCCATGGAAGGCCGCTCCGTCGCCAAGTACGAGCTGACCCCCGTGGACGGCGGCACCGCGGTGCGCTGGACCATCGACGGCCCGAACTCCTTCCCCTCGAAGGTCATGTGCCTGTTCATGGACATGGACAAGATGATCGGCGGGGAGTTCGAGAAGGGCCTCGCCGAGCTGAAGTCCCTCGTGGAGAAGAGATGAACGACAAGAAATTGACCTGGGCGGGCCGCGCCGTCACGGCCTTGGCGCTGTTCCCGTTCGCCATGGGCGTGTTCTTCTCGCTCGCGAAGCCGGAGATGGCGGCGGAGGGGATGGTGAAGGCCGGCTGGCCGCCGGGTTCGAATTCCACCATCCTGCCGCTGATGGTCGGCTCCGTGACGCTCTACCTCGTCCCGCAGACCGCGGTGCTGGGCGCCGTGCTGCTCACCGGCTATCTCGGCGGAGCCGTCGCCACGCATCTGCGCGTCGGCGAGGCGCCGACCGCGGCCGTCGTCGTCGGCGTGCTGGCTTGGCTCGGGCTATGGCTGCGCGAGCCGCGCCTGAGGCGGCTGCTTCCGCTGCGGCGTCCTCAGTAGTTCGTCCAGACCGTGCCCTTGGTGTCGGTATGCGAGCAGGCGATCCAGAGCTCCCCCTGGGTGCGGGCGCGCTGGCCCGCGGGCGGGGGCGAGGAGCCGCACAGCGCGCCGTTGTCGCTCCAGTAGATCCATTCGCCGGAGTCCAGCATATAGCCGCCGCCGCAGCCGAAGGCGTTGGGCGTGAGGTTGTGGCGGATGACGACGGTGCTGGCGTGGTAGTCGGGCAGCTTGATGGACGGGATGGCGGACAGGTATTTCCCGTTGACGGTCAGCGAGTTGAAGTCGGAGGGGTAGTTGCCTTCCATGTCGCCGTAGTAGATGGACAGCGCCGAGCGCATGGCGCCCAAGGTCCCCTTGAGCTTGCCTTCCGAGGACTTGCGGATGAGGTCCGCGAACTTCGGGATGGCGACCGCCGCCAGGATGCCGATGATGGCGACGACGATCATGAGCTCGATGAGCGTGAAGCCCTTGCGCCTGAACAGGAGCATGAGCGGGTACTGTAGCAGGCCGGCGGACGGGACGCTAGGCCAAACCGGTCACACCCGGACGGCGCGCCACAGGCGCGCCGAGCGGGCGCGGGGGTTCTCTCGCGTCTCTTCAGGGGAGGGTTTGAGCGGCTCGCCGGGCGGCGCGGTCCAGGCGCCCGCGGCGGCCTGCGCCTGGAGCGCGTCCTTGACCAGCTTCTCCTCGCCCGAGTGGAAGGTGAGGAGGACGGCGCGCCCGCCGGGCTTCATCAAGGCGGGCAGGTCGGCCAGCAGGCGCTTCAGCGACTCTCGCTCGGCGTTGACCGCGATGCGCAGGGCCTGGAACACGCGCGTGGCGGGATGGGCGGCGAAGGCGTCCTTCTTCTTGAACGGCCCCGGTCCCAATCCCTTGGCGAAGCCCACGGCGGCGACCAGGTCGAAGGTCGTCAGCGGGGCGCGCCCCTGCCGCACGTACGCGGCGATGGCGGAGGCGATCTTCTCCGCGTCGGGCTCGTCCCCGTAGACGCGCAGGGCCTCGGCGACCTCGGCCTCGGGGGTCTTCATCAGCCAGTCGGCGGCGGTGGGGCCCTGCGAGCGGTCCATGCGCATGTCGAGCGGCCCGTCGTTCTTGAAGGACATCCCGCGCTCGGGACGGTCCAGCTGCATGGAGGAGACGCCGAGGTCGGCGAGCAGGGCGTCGAACGGCGGCAGGCCGAGGGCGGCCGCGCCGGCGTAGTCCGCGTGGCGGGCGTCGACGGACAGTCCCGCCGCTTTCAACCGGGCCGCGGTGCGCGCGAGCTCCTCGGCGTCGCGGTCGAGGCCGGTGACGGAGGCGCCGCGGCGGGCGGCCTCGGAAGCGTGGCCGCCCCAGCCCAACGTGCAGTCCAGGAGCCTCGCGCCCTTCAGCGGCGCGAGCGCGTCCATGACCTCGGCGAGCATGACGGGCAGGTGCGCGCCCGCCGGGGTGGAGCCGCGAGCCTTGGCCTTGGCGAGCGCCTCGGGGTCGGCGGAGTGCTCCTTGTACTTCTCCTCGAACGTCTTCGGGTGGGTGCCCGTGTAGCGGTCGCGCCGGCGGTGGGCCGCGACGACCTTCGCGATGGGGATGTCGGCGGGGGAGAGGTCGTACTCGAGCAGCTTGCGCGATTCGACCCATTTGAACGCGTCGTGGTCCTTGAGCGTCGGCGTGCCCGTGTAGGACTTCACGAAGAAGGCCCGCAGCTCGATGACGGCCCAGGGGTCGGTGTGGACGGTACGGCCGGCCTCTTCGCCGACCTGGGCCGTGATGTCCAGCTCCTCCTTCAGCTCGCGCGTCAGCGCCGCCTCGAAGGTCTCTCCTTCCTCCACGCGTCCGCCCGGGAATTCCCACTTGCCCTCGTGCCGGCGGCCGGGGCCGCGGCGGCACAGGAGCACCATGCCGGACTTGAGGATGACGGCGGCGCAGACGGGAACCATCAGGCAGGTATAATAGCTCGGATGAACGCCGCCTACGAGCGCATCTATAAGGTGGTCGCGCGCATCCCGCGCGGCAAGGTCGCGACCTACGGCCAGGTGGCGCGTCTGGCCCGCATGCCCCGCCACGCCCGCCAGGTCGGCTACGCCCTGTTCAACACGCCCGACGACCTCGACCTGCCGTGGCAGCGAGTGGTGAACTCGAAAGGCGAGGTCAGCGCGCGGGCGCTGTCCTTCAACGAGGCGAAGCAGCGCGTCCTGCTCGAGGAAGAGGGCGTCGTCTTCGACGCGAAGGGCCGCATCCCGTTGAAGCGCTACGGCTGGAAGGCGTGAAGGCTCTGCGCACCCGCCGTCTGACGCTGCGCCCGCAGACGCCGGCCGACGCGGCCCGGGTGTTCGAGCTCCTCTCGCGGCGGGACGTCGCCGTCCCTCTCGGCTCCCCGCTCCCGCGCTCGGTCGCGTCCATCCGCGCCGCCATCCGCGCCGAGACGGCGGCGCGGCGTCGCCCGGGCGCTCGCTGGGCCTACTCGCTGGTCACGCGCGCGGGGGAGTGGGCGGGCATCCTCAACCTGCGCTGGCCGCACAAGGGCGTCGCCGAGCTCGGCTACGGCGTCCACCCGTCGCATCAGGGCCGCGGCTACGCGACCGAGGCGGTCCGCGCCGCCGCGGCGTACGCCTTCCGCCTCGGCGCGCACCGCGTCCAGGCCACCTGCTGGACGCGCAACCCCGCCTCCATGAAGGTCCTGCGCCGGGCGGGCCTGAAGAAGGAGGGGGTCCTGCGCGGCTACCTGCGGCGCAGCCGCGTAGTCCGCGACGAGTGCATGTTCGGCTTGGCCCGCCGCGACCGTCGCTCGAAATCGTAGAATAGCCGTCGTGGACCAGCTCTCCCGCCGCCGCACCTTCGCCATCATCTCGCACCCCGACGCGGGAAAGACGACGCTCACCGAGAAGCTGCTGCTGTACGGCGGCGCTTTGCTCGAGGCCGGCGCCGTGCGCTCGCGCAAGAACGAGCGCGCCACCACCTCGGACTGGATGGAGCTCGAGAAGCAGCGCGGCATCTCGATCACGTCGACGGTCCTGCAGTTCGACTACGACGGCCACCGGCTGAACCTGCTGGA
>CAZTZW010000037.1:0-13128 GCA_964618085.1 uncultured Elusimicrobia bacterium | reverse complement strand
ACACCACACCCACTGGCGCCTACCTCGGGTTTGCAGACATCGAGTTAAGTCGGGTTTTGAGCTATCGCCTGTTTAGACGGCGAGGTGGGCTATTCCAAGCGGAATTGACCTATAGGAGTTCCGGCCGACCAAAATTTCAAGGGACCTAAGAAGTCACGTCTAATGTCAATCTAAAGCCGTCCACACCTCTTTTAATCTCTTCTTCAGGCTGCCGCGGGAACCGCGAATTCATCGTCACGGCCTCGGTCGATGATGGCCTGTATACCTACCTTTTGCGGGTACCCCTCGGCCCTGGCGCCCGAAGGCTTTAGCTTTCCTTCCCGAGGAAGCTGTCGAGGTCCCATTCGATTGCAGGCAAACCGGTTTCGCTTCCCGCATTGGCTATATCGATGAGGGACTTCCGGTGCGCGGTACCAACCAGGAACGCTCCGCGTGCCGCGGCGCTGCGAGCGGCGTAGAGCCCGATGTTCCGCATCATCTCCCGGTCACGGCTCTCATTGACATGGCTCCAAAGGTCGTAAATCTCTCGCAGCCGCCGTTCGCCCATCCATTCAATCGTCTCCAGCACCTCGCGGTAGATGTCTTCCCACGCCTGCATGCACTGGTCGCTGTTGAGATAGCGAAATCCCCCGGCCCGGACCGCATCGGTGTTGCAATCTACGAGGCGGCGGTACTTGGGACTCCTACGCTCGACGGCCGTGAACATCTCTTTCGAATAGTCGAAGAACTTCTCCTCGGGCTCGGCGAGATCGACGGGGATAACCTCTGCATGATTGCTCGCGAGATATCGCGCAACGGCGATGGACTCAAGGGTGGCATGAGAGGCGTTCGTGTAGCGCTCAGCATGGGTGGCAGGAATCTCCGCGAAGATGACCTCCGGCTTGCAGCGCTCCAGAATCAATTGAAGCTCCCCAGCGGTCGCCAAGCCTCTCTCGGCGTGGGTTGTTCCAACCAACGATATTCGCATCAGACGCCGGCCTGGTGGGCCGCCAGCGGCCGTTTAGCGCCTTCCACCGCCTTCACGTGACCCCAAGAAGCGACCATTTGAAGAACCGCATTAGTCGCCTCATCGAATGCCTGTGCGGCGGCTAACCGCTCTTCCGGCTTCCAGCGTCGCCCGCCCCCCGGCCCCACAACCACTCGGAGCGAGCCCTCTTCCGACAGGCTCTCGACCGTGCTCATAATGGCCGAGCGCGAGAAATGGACGAAACCAGAAGTCGTCTCGTATACCCGCGGAAGCCAGGGATATATTTTCCCGACGCGAGTCGTGAGCTCCTTATCGGTCAGGGGCTTCCCATCGGGAGATTTCAACTTTGAGAGCGGCATGTCCTGAAGGAACGCCTTCAACGTATCACTACCGCTTGGGAACAGGCTCGCCGCGTAGAGCCGGAGGATGTTATCGAGCTGCATCCTCAAAAGAGGTCCGGCGCAAAGGTAGTTCTCGGTGCGGAGCATGGCCAAGAACCCCTGAATGAGCATCAGGGAGCGCTTCATGACTCCGATGGCAATCAGGTCCATCGGGAAGATCCTCTCGCCATCAGCACGGAGCACGGCCATAAGGATCTTCTGGTGGTCCCGCTCCCGGCGCTTGATTTGGCGGGCGACGTCCTGCCAGGTCATCGCTTCTCAGCCCGGATGAAACCTGCTTCCAGGTCCGTCACGATGGATTCCCCCACCGCCTCGAACCACTCGTGGAACATAGCCAAGGACCAGGGCCGCGCAGGCCACGCTTCCTCATCCGGACACCAAGCCTCGAGCTCAACCTCGAAGATGCGCTCAAAGTAGTTCTCGAGCGGGGCCGTCTCATCCCGCTCCTCCGGGTCCTCGCCCACCAGATATACGGACATCCGGCCCTCGAGCGACTTCGCGTGCTCGGGGGCTTCGTCATCTAGGCCTGCAGCCCAATCCAAATAGGGCTTACGCGGGCGGACAACGAGTGCGGCGCGATTAATCCAGCGGGCCATATACCTTGGAGTGCATTCTAGGTTTTCCATGCCCTCGAATGCCTCCGGAAGGCTCTGAGAAGCTTCGAGGACGGGGCTCAGTGGGCTAGGTGAGGGGCTGGCGGCTTCTACGAGCTACCTGCTTGCAGAGCGAGACCCATTACCCGCTCGGCTTCGTGAACACCTCTCCTCGGGCCGGAAAGGGAGACCGAACGAAGCCATGCTATTGGTGATAACGAACGCAAATTCGGGACCTATGCCAACTAGCAGGCCGGGGAGCTGAGGACATCCTGGGCAGCCTGGACCGGGAGCTCGATAGCCTCCCGGGAGAACGGCCCGGCGATGTGCTGCCCCGGCAAGTGAATCTTGGCGAGGCGCTCCCGTGCGGTAGCGCCCATCGCGATGAAGACGGACGGCGAGCCTGCCGCGGCAGCCGCGGAGCCATCTGGACGGCAGAAGACGATACGCCCCGCCGGGAAAAAGAGGGAACGGGCCTTGGGCCAGACCGACTTTACGAACCAGGAGGTCTCCGTGCGGGCGTTCACGAGGGCGATGCCGTTGTTGTGCGCGGCAAAGCGGGCCATCCAGCGTGACAGGGAACCCCGCTCGTAGGGCGGATTGAGCCAGGTGAAGCCGTGCCAAGGTTTGGAGAGGCCATCATCCTCGATGGTGTAGTGTTGCGCGGCCGTTGGCCACGGGCGGACGATGGGCGAGCATGGGTCAAGGTCGAAGGGCCCAAGAGCGTCCATGATGTGCTTCGGGGTGAGCCACTCCGACGTGCTGGACGGCAAAGTTGCGGCACGAAATCGTTCGATTTCCCAAGCCATAAAGCCTCCGGCGCTGAATGATTGCGACTTGGAATAGGTATACGGAGGCGTACGACGGTATTCAGTGAGACGCGGGGAGCTATGCCTCAGGAGACTACGGGGAGCTCGTCGTCCCCGGCCAAGGCGGCCCAAGAAGCTCCAGTCGTCACCGAGGCCTCGAGGAGCAGCGGGCCCTCAGGGCCAGGGTTTGGAAGCTCGAAGCGCATGCACTGAGCGAGCAGGTCGCTTGCCGGCTTGGCCTGGTCTTCGGGAACCTGCAGCAGTATCGAGTCGTGGACCGTCATCATAAACTGGGCCAGAGGTATGGCCTTGCCGAATTCCTCCCCCACCCGCTTGATGGCAAGCTTGAGATAACCAGCCTGGGCCCCCTGGACGGCGGTATTGACGGCCATGCGATCCCGAGTACCCTCATCCCGCACCGAACGCAGATCGCGGCGGTGCCCGAAGAGCGTGGAGGTATGCCCACAAGCGCGGGCGGAAGCACGGCGCTGCTCCATCCAATCGGTCAGGCGAGGGTGCGCGCGGAAGTAGCGGTCAATGTAGCTCTCGGCCCGGAGACGGCTGATGCCGAGGCGGAAAGCCAGCGAGCCCGGAAAGACCCCGTAGCTGACCGCGTAGGTGACCATCTTGCCGACACCCCGCTGCGCGTCCGTGACCGAGGATTCAGGAATACCGAACACGGTCGCCGCCGTGAGGCTATGAATGTCGGCGCCCCTCAAGGCCGGATAGCACCTCGTCTCCCCAGCGAGGGCCATCATGATGCGCAGCTCGGCCTGGTCGAAGTCGCCGTAGACGAAAGTCATACCCGGGTCCGGGATGATGGCCCTGCGACCCGGGACCGGGACCTGCTGCAGGTTCAGGTCGCGGCAGTAGATGCGACCCGAGGGACAGTTCCAAGGAAGGAACTCGGCGTGGACGCGTTCCTGTCGGAGGTATGACGGCATCGCCTGCAGGAAGCTCAACGTCGAGCGGGTGGACTTCCACTCGGAGACCTTCGCGGCGACGGGGTGCGGGTACTTCTTGAGCGTTTCGGCGTCGAAGGAGGGCCTGCCCTTGCGCGTCAGTCGCGCGCAAGGGAGGCCGAGCTCGTTGAAGAACAAGACCGCGAGGTCCGCGGCCGATCCAGGGCGGACGCGATGGCCGGCGAGTTGGTCGATTCCTTCTTGGAGTGAGGCCAGGCGCTCCGCGACCTGGGATGTTTCAGCGGCGAGCACCCGCTCATCGACTCGCAAGCCGCGCGCTCCGGCTTCGCGGAGCATCTCGGCCACTTTCAGTTCGACTGGGATGAAATCGTGGCCGGCCGGGAGCTGATACATCTCCCAAAGCCGTTCGAGGTCGGAGTTTTCGTTTGGGCCCATCTCGAAGAAGAGTTGAGGCTCCATAATCTCTATCTATCGGAAGGGAAATACCGAGCTACGACCCCTATACTCAGGGGCAGATGCGCTCGGTACTTTGGGGTTTCTTCGCGAGGAGCCGCCTGCCGCTCGTTAGTGGCCATACTCCCGGACTCGCAGGCACCCTCTGACCTGGCAACGGATTGGCTCCCGTTGAGAGTTGGGCGATGCATTCCCTCTAGCCATCGGATGGGGTTTCTACGTCGCCACGTCGCAAGTGAGCGGTACACCAAGCCGCCCCCCTAATCCTTGCGTCCGGGCGCTGGAACGCGACCCGGCCTTGTTTTAGGTGCACCATAGCTATACGGATTCACGCGCTCGGGAATTCCCAGCTCCTATCGAATCCACGAGCCTCCGTGACGGTCAAACGCCGTCGGCTTCCCGTGGCGGGCACGATCAAGAGGAGCCCTGGTCCGGTTGCGGAGCATATGGCTCAGCGTGAGTGCCGCGGAGCCTTTATCTCGCGGCAGCATGCCCATCAACTTCCTCTCGACCGCGGCGCTTCTATACCCGTTGACCGCCGCGCGCCACAAACCCGCAGCCGCTTGAGTCCTGACGATTCGCCTTGGGCTATCCAAAGCGGATACCAGCTCGCATCTTGCCCGTGCATCATCAATGCGGCCCAAAGCCCAGGCTGCTTGCTTTAGCGCCCGAGGGCTCCGACCATGCAGCGCCCTCTTCAGGAGTCGGATGCTCAGGGCGTCTCCCCGCAAGCTCAGCCCCCAGGCTGCCCGGGTGGAAACATAGTCCCGCGGCGATCGGAGCGCCTCGGCAAGACGAAGCGAGATCGACGGCGAGGGGTTCTTGCTCAGGAATTCCGCCGCGCGCTCGCGCAGGACTCGGTCCCCTGAATAGAGATGGTCTTGTAGGGCTAGGGCGATTAGTTCCGCACAGCCTGGCACACCCCTGATATACGAAGAGGCCAGACAGGCCCGCTTAGCTTCGGGCTACCGGCCACCCAACGCATCATCAAGCATCGCGGCAAGCCTCACGCCCGCCTTTTGTACCTGCCGGAAGGCAATCGGCTGCATCTCGTCTTGGTAGCTCTTGCCCGGTCGATTACCGCCTTGCGCGTGGAAGGCCGGGTAGATAACAGTCTTGGCGATCTCAAAGCTCTCCAGGGCGGCGCCCGCGGAGTCCACGCTCAACCATTTGACGACTTCACCTTCGGGCATCCCCGCCTCGAGCCGTTTGGCGTATTCCTGCGCCCCAGTCTTCTTGAGGATGGAATCCGTCTCCAGCATGTTATCCCAGACGTGGTGGAGATTCGTTGGGTGCTTGGCCCTCGGGGACTGCATGAACCAGACATCCGCGCCATTGCCCCCGCCGTCGCCGCGTCCCTTCGCATCGACTTCGAAGGCCGTGTGCAGCGGCTGATGCAAATCGCCGACGAAGTGGACGATGAACATGAGGGCGACCTGCTTCTGCGCGCGCTCGGCGGCCGGGTCCTTGAGAACCGCCAAGCCGTCTCGGATCTGGTCGATGATGCAGGCCCTGGCGTTCCCGTGGATACGGCAATAGGCCATGATGGTGCTCATGTCCGGCGAGTCCTTGATGGAAATGTTGATGTAGTGCTGCTTCCGGCTCGAAGGATCTCGTGCGACCTGAAAACTATCCGCGCATTTGATGGCGCGGCGCTTGATGTTATCGGCGCAGCCGGCGATGTCTGCGAGACTGACGCCGGGGCCGAGAATAGCCTGGACTTGCTTCGCCGCGGCCGTGCTCAATCGGTGCTCCGCGATCAGGGCCACGGTCTGGTGCCCCACACGGCTCCAAGCGAGGGCGCGGGGAGGCGAAATCGCAAGACAGATTAGCACCGCTAGGACAGCCGTCGGTCTATCCCGCATATTTCTACTGACGCGAACGTACGGGGCGAAATCCTATGTTGCTGGTGCAAACCGAGGGCCCTCCAGCGCTGCGACTGCCGGACAAGTGTTCACTATATCCCTCACGGGTCCACCAACTACTGCCACGTATAACCCGATTCGCACTGGACCCATCTTCCCGAGGGCTGCCGTCAGCGGGGGCCCCGACATACCCTCGGTGGTACTTGTCTTGGACGAACTCGCTCACATTACCGCTCATGTCGCACACGCCTTGCTTGGTATTACCTTTCGGTTTTGAGCAGACAGGGCAGGTTGCCTGCCTTCCGCAGCCGTCTCCACCGCAAGCCTGCATCGCCTCTTTCGATTTGAAACACTTTGCGGGAAGCGCCGTATTTGCCGCTACTCGGGTCCCATCGGGCGGAGCCTCGCCCCACGGGTATTTCCCCTTCCCACCAGCGCTCCTGGCCGCGTATTCCCACTCCGCCTCGGAGGGCAACCGCCCGCCCACCCACCTTGAGAACGCTTCCGCCTGCCCGCGTGTAACACAAACCACCGGCTGCTCATCCCCCTGGAATTCTTGCGGCAAGGCTCCAACGCTGGACTGAGTCAGGGCACAGGTGTTGTCGGCGACGTGAGGAGGTGTACATGCGCCAGCGCCCACGCATTTGCGGTATTGCCCGAACGTGACCTCGGTCTTCGCCACCTCAAACGCCTTGACTGTGACTCGGTGGACCGGTTTCTCATCACGATAGCCGAGCTCTACTGCTCCGTATCCATGATCTACCCATTCCTTGCCAGGTATGCCCATCATGAAACTCCCGGCCGGAATCGCTACCCACTGGATGCTGTCCCTGACATCGTTCGAGGGGTCAGAAGCCGCGGCACGGAGGGCCAGGAGCGCCACGCATCCGATGGCGCAAGCTGCGCGTGTCGCGTGATGACCTTGAGCAGACTCAAGAGGGGATCCAATCATGGGCGCCTCGCTTCAATTAGTCGGTGGACACACAGGCCTGCGGGCCCATTGCTCGACAAACGCTCTCGGACATCAACACTAGGCGGAGGAGCCCACCGCCCTGGTCTTCGCAGCCGAACACATATCCCTCAAAGAAGGTGTATCTACTCCCCCCGTTCCTAAAGACGGATACAGCCTGGTCCATGAACTTGTCATGGAGGGGACCATCTGCCCTGCTGTCGGTTACGCCTAGGGCTTGCTCGGCGTTCCGCACAAAGAAGGCGCCTGCTTCAGAGGAGACGCCGATGTTCACAAGATCATTCGGGTTCTTGCGGACAATTTGAGCGAGCTTCTTATGCTGAGCAGTCGGATTGGGCGACGGCTTGGGAAATGTGGTGGCAACCTGGAAGACCTTGCCGTCCCTGGAAATCAGCTCAATCGTGTTCGCCCCATTGCGCCATAGGTTCTTCTCATATCCAGTGAAAACCCCGGTGTTCATGGGAGCGACCTCCCATTGGATCTTCGTCATGGAGTAATTCTGAGCCAAGGCATTCTGAAGGCTCAGGAGGCTCGCATTTAAGGGATCGAGCTGGGTCTTCCGCTGACAGCCCCCAACAAATACGAGAAGCACGAGCGCGACCTGTCGCGACTTTGTCATTTTGTTTATCCTGTTTTGGGATAATCCTATCCGAGGATATACCCTGGCCTACTCCCCGTCAAGGGAGAGGCCATGTCAAACGTTCACACAGCGGCGTACCAGAGCTTCTTGAAGCGGCTTAAACAAGCCCGCGTCGAATCCAAGCTCACGCAGATAGACGTGGCCAAGAAGCTCCGCAAGCCCCAATCTTTCGTCTCCAAGATCGAGTCGGGCGAGCGACGCTTGGACTTCATCGAGGTCCAGCGCCTCGCGAAGCTCTACGGCAAGCCCCTGAACTTCTTCCAGCCCTAACCGGCGCGAAGGCCTTGCCGCAAAACGGGCACCGGGACATTTCCACAAAGCCTCCCAGCGGCCAGATCGGAAGCCCTACGCCGCTAAACTCCAGGTCGGGACCGGCGCCGGCCTGAATCTCGGCCCAAGTCACGCAGCAAACCCTACCCTCGCCGGAGCAGGCAGGGCACTTTACCTGCCGGAGCTTTCTATCTAGCCGCCTGCGCTTGGGCTTCATCGGCTTCCACCATCTGCTGCGCCGCCGCGCGCCAGAGCCGGCTGTAGCCAGCAATTAGCACCTTGGCGAGCTCGGGCCAGATAATCCAGCCGAGCGACGTATTGAGCCGCTGGTGCCAGGCGTCACTCTCCATCTCGCGGTGCGGCAGGTCCTTGCGAATCCGCTCCCACCCGGGCGTGACTTCCTCCCACATCCGAATCTTTCGCAGATCTGGCCCCCGGTAGCGGCGCATCATCTGGCTGTAGAGCTTGTTCGAGGCACGATCCAGGGTCAGCATCACGAGCTTCGCATCCTCAAATCCAAGACGCTGCTTGACCTCCGCGGTCATCTCCAGATTTCTGATCAGTTGATTCCGATTGTCCGTGCCGTTCAGGGTGCCGTGCTTGCCGATGTCGCTATATACTTTGGCCTCGATGAAAATCAGCCAGCGCTTGCCGATGGTGATTTGCACATCGACCTCAGTGGGTTGCTCACCCCACTCGAGCTCCCCAGCCAACAGCTTTTGAAGCCGTTGCTTGGCCTTCAGCCGTGAGCCTGCATCAAGATGCCTGAGTGCCGCCTCCCCCTCCCGGCTGATCTTCTTCGCCAAATACTCCAAATAAAGATTCGGGCTCGAGTGAGCTTGCCAAAACCGCACGGACGCCTCGGACACATAAGGCGCATACGCAGCCGCCGTCTTCGGACCGCAGGCTGCTCGGAGGAAGTCGGCGAGCCAGTCTTTCGTGGGCAGCTTGCTCAGGGCGTGGAACACGGCGAAAGTAAGGCTGTCCTCCGAGTGCTCCGAGAGCAGGCTCTTCGAGCGCTCCCCATACTTGGCGATGAGATCGGCGATCTGCTCGTCGTCCGAGTCCAGATCGATGCCGGGGATATTGTGCGCGAGCGATGAATAGACCCGCACGCCCGTAGGCGTCAGATAGCCGTTCTTGAAAAGGGCGTCTTCAAGCATGTGTGCGCTGTTGCTCCTTAATCCAAAGCGTTCGGAAGGACTGGCGGGCACGATGGAGCCGCGAGCGGAGCGTTCCCTGCGGAACGGCGAGCACCCCGGCAGCCTCCCGGTAGCTCAGGTCCTGAAGGTCGCACAGCCTCAGCACCTCCCTCTGGCGACGGCCCAGGCGCCCGATGACGCGCCTTACGACCCGCTTTTGCTCTTCTCGCTCATAGACCGATTCCGCATCCAGGCCCGGTGCCAAGAGCGATTCGGCGAGACACTCCCCTCCCCCGGAAGCAGGGCGATCCAAGGAGATACCGTACCGACGAGCAGCGCTCCTACGGTTATCGAGGAATAAGTTTCTGACCACCGCCTTGAACCATGCCCTGCCGTCACGCATGGCGTCGTAGCTTTGTCTGCGCCGGAGCAGCCGATACGAAGCCTCCTGGACCAGCTCCTGGGATTCCTCGTGGTCCCTCGTCAGGCACAGCGCGAATCGATAGGCCCGCGGGCCCTCCCCGACGATCAACTGCTCAAGCGAGCCCACGCCCCTACTCATCGTGCACCCGCGAATCGAACAGGTGAGGACGAGTCGACTTAAGGCTCAGATACCCGCCACCGGCGAATATCAGGTGATCGGCGAGCGGGATTCCCACGAGCGCCCCGACCCGGGCCAGGCGCTTGGTCGCGGCCATATCCTCAGGGCTGGGCTCGAGGTCGCCGCTGGGATGGTTGTGGCAGACGATGATAGCTGCCGCCCCCGACACGATGGCCGCCTTGAACACCTCCCGCGGATGAACCAGGCTCGCGGAGAGGGTTCCGATAGACACCGTCTCGATGGCGACTGGAACGTTGCGCGCGTTCAGGTGGATGACGTCAAAGTGCTCCCGGTCATACGAGCGGGACCGCTCCGCTATCAGCTTGAAGGCGTCTTCGGGCCTATGGATAGCCTGCGCCTGGACCCGCCCCGCTCGGTCGCGGATCACAACGACACGAATTTCGCGCACAAGGCGTATATACGAAGCGCGAGACAGAAGTCGTCAGAAGGAGCTCAATTGCGCGCGTGGCTCAAGAGCTTGCCGACGATCCTTCCCACATCGCAAGCAGAGTTCTCGCGAGCCCGTCGTGCGAAGGCGTGAAGAAACTCCTGCCAAGATCCCCAGAACAGGCTCTGCAAGCACTCCGGGCAGACGAGAATAGTCTCGTAGCGGAAACGCTGCCGTTCGGGCCGCATCGTCTCCTTCGCACATCGAAGGCAGTAGTAACCTCTACGCAGGCCCCGGCGCGCTTCCACGACCTAGATATACGAGCGGGCTCTCCTTGCCCTGTTTCTAGCGGAATTGACCTATACCGAATCCGGCCGACCAAAATTTCAAGGGAAGGGGTAGCTCTTCTCTAATGTCATTTTAAAGCCATCCATGACCTTTTAGATTGGCTTCTGCCCTACGCCAGCAACCGAGAAAAGTCCAAGCAACATTCGGCCTGGCTCTTGTCCGGGCGAAACCGAGCCAGCTTGGCATGAACTAGCCGAGCGTTCTTGTTCCAGCAGAAAGCCTCGAGCTCCACGACCCGACCACGAAAGGTCGGCGCGAGCTCCGGTCGGCCATCCCGTAGAACCGTCATGACCCGGCGGAGATTACTTTCCTTCGGCCCCCGGCTGAGATCGTAGGGAGCCACGCCCGCGACCTCTCGGATTTCACCGGTGGCCGCGTCATAGACACCTATGAGCAGGCTTCCAATCTGCCCAGCGTTCCCTGCCCTGCCGATCGTAGAGCCGATGATGAAACCATCGACCGTTAGAAAGCGCTTGGCTTTCAGAAAGTGCTGTGGCCGGCCCGTATGGCGGTAAAGGAGTTCGCGGTGTTTGAGCATCACGCCCTCCTTGCCGTCACGGACCAGCGCCTCGTAGAACTGGCGCTTCTTGTCCGAAGCCTGCGCGACGAGCTTGAGGTTGGCAAGATCGACGCCCCGACTTGCCATGTCGGCAAAGATGGCCTCGAGACGGCGGCGCCGCTGCCAGAAGGGCGTATCCCCCATCGGCTTTCCGCAATCGCGGATGAGGTCAAAGGCCCAAAAGGCGGCGGAGCGCCCCGCTCGCTGCTGAATCGCAACCGCCGTCTCCGGGGAGCTGCTGCAGACCGCCATCGTGCAGGAGAGCGTCCCCACCGCCCAAGTCGAGCCCGTGTACAGTCGTGGCAGGTCCAAGAGGAGTTCGCCGTCTAGGACGGTGCCCGCCAGGAAGCCGAGCGGAAGACTACGAAGATGCGGGAAATTGTCGGTGCGTTCGAGATACAGGCCAGTGCGCTTGCTCCTCACGCGGGTCGTGAGACGGCACTCGGAGCCTAGAATATGGAGGAGGACCCGGACGCCGTTGAGCTTCTCCTCGGCAACATAGTCGGGGCTCGCCCAAATGCGCCCGCGATCATCGGATGGAAGATCTCGAAGGTCGGCAGCCAGCATGGGAGCCAGTTGTTCCAGCGGATTGCGCTCCATATCCCTGTATACGACATAGGCCTGTGAAAGCTATATCTAGGTCGATTTATGCACAGCCCCTTGACAATCGTTTCATTCTGATATATAATCGTTCCATAATATATGGAGATTGTTTCATGAATGACTCAAATGATTTCACTTCAGAGCTGTTTAGGATCGTTTCCGGCGCTCTTCGTCTTGATGTGGTCAAGGTCAGGAACTACACGACCTTCCTTGCCGACAAGATGGAGAAGGCGGGAGAAAATGCGACCGCGGCGCGGCTCCGAAAGCTGCTCGAGGAAACCGATCACCAGCTTCGGCCCGCTGATTTCAAATCGGCAGCATCGGTGCCCGTTGACACCGAAACGAGGTTTCCGCTGATTGAAAAGGTCGATGCGCAAAAAACGAACAACTTCATCATCCTTACTCAAGAACAAAAGGACGTCGTTTCCGAATTCATCAGCATCGCGAAGTCGCAGGGCCGCCTAGAAAGTCAGGGGATCGCTGTACAGGCATCTCTTCTGCTATATGGCCCGCCTGGATGCGGAAAGAGCTCGCTTGCCATCCACATCGCAAAAGAACTCCAACTGCCTCTTTATCTGGCGCGGATTGACGGCCTGATCTCTTCGTTCCTCGGGAACACCGCGAAGAATATTCGCGCCATCTTCGAATTCGTTTCGAAGGGGCCGTGCGTCCTCCTGCTGGACGAATTCGACGCCATCGCCAAGCTGCGAGACGACAAGCAGGAGCTGGGCGAGCTCAAACGCGTCGTGAATAGCTTTCTCCAAAATCTCGATTCACTTGGATCTCAGAACATTATTATCGCGGCGACGAATCACGAGAAACTGCTCGATCCCGCTGTCTGGCGTCGGTTCACCTACACCCTGTCCTTGTCCTATCCAAATCCGGACCAGCGCCTGAAGATATGGGATGCGAATCTAAATCCCCACTCGTTCTCGCGCCATGACCTGGCCCTCTTCACCGACTTATCCGAAGGTTTCTCAGGTGCAGAGATCCATGATGTAGCCACCCGAATCAAGCGCCAAGTCGCCGTTCACGGCATCACGCCCAAGGTAAAGGATGTCTTCGTAGGGCTAAGCCGAATCACTGCCTCGGACCCGACTCGCGCAAGATTCTTATCGACGGTAAACTCACGCGACGGCCACGCTCTGGCGAACGCCCTGCGCCAGCGCAACCCGAAGCTATACAGCCATGCAGCGATCGGCAGCCTGTTAGGCGTATCAAAAGCGACTGCCTACAGGCTCACCCCGAAGGCAGGAGGTCACTCGGATGGAGAATAATCCCAAAGTCGGAGCCCCCGCTCGCGACCGGCTCTTGATCAAAGTCATCCTCCCCAAGCAAGGGGCCGAGCGGCGCGTTCCGGTGGGGCGCGGAAAAGCCAAGCCCTTCCGCAGGGTGGACGAGGCATTCCGAGGCAGTCTGGTCACGCGGCTCCATGCTGTCGGAACCGGATTCAAGACCGCCTCCGTAAACGGGTTTGCACCCTTCAGGGTCAAGCTCATCAAAGAGGGCTCTGCCAAAAGTCACCGGCCCGCGTTTCTCTTCTCCGACAAGACCTGCCCGATCTTCGGTGCCGGCCGCTTGGGCGAGCTTTTCATC
>CAZTZW010000036.1:0-13292 GCA_964618085.1 uncultured Elusimicrobia bacterium | reverse complement strand
CTCGTTGACGCGGTCCACCGCCAGGGTGTACTGGATGAGGTCGTTGGTGCCGATGGAGACGAAGTCGACGTGGGGCAGGAAGGCGTCGAGGTGGAGGGCGGTCGAGGGGATCTCCACCATGATCCCCAACTCTATACGTGCATCGAGCTTGTAGCCTTCCGCGGAAAGCTCGGCCTCGGCCTGCTGGAGCAGGCGACGCACCGCGAGCACCTCGCCCACGGAGGAGACCATGGGGATCATGATGCGCGCCTTGCCCTTGGGCGCGGCTTTGAGGATGGCGCGCAGCTGGGTCTTGAACAGGTCCAGGTGGCGCAGGAACAGGCGCACGCCGCGCAGGCCCATGAAGGGGTTGGTCTCGGCTTTTGGAGCTTCGATCCCCAGCGTCGAGAGGCGGTCGCCTCCGATGTCGGCCGTGCGGATGATGACTTCCTTCCCATCCATCGCCTTGAGCGCGGCGATGTACGCCTTGACCTGCTCCTCCTCGGAGGGCGGCGTCTCGCGGTTCAGGAACAAGTACTCGCTTCGAAAGAGGCCGATGCCGTCGGGCTGCAGGGCGATGACGCTCTTGAGCTCCTCGGGCGCGTCGAGGTTGGCCTCGAGTTTGAAGGTGCGCCCGTCGAGGGTGACGGCCGGGACGCCGCGCAGGCTGTCGAGGGACTTCTCCGCCTCGAGCGCCTTCTTCTGCACCTTCTCGTATTTGGCGATGGTCTCCAGGCCGGGCTGGATGATGACCATGCCCTGCTCGCCGTCGAGGATGACCATGTCGCCCGTGCGCACGCGCCGGCTGACGTCGGAGAGGCCGACGACGGCAGGGATCTCCAGGCTCTGAGCGAGGATGGCGGTGTGAGAGGTCTTGCCGCCGAGGTCGGTGGCGAAACCGAGGATCTTGGAGTCCTTCAGGCCGAAGGTGTCGGAGGGCAGCAGGTTGCGCGCGATGAGCACGCACTCCTCCGAGATCTCGGAGAGCGGCTTCTTCTGCTGCTTCATGAGGTGCATGAGCAGCCGCTTGCCCACGTCGAAGAGGTCGTGGCGCCGCTCGCGGAAGAATTCGTCCTCCATCTTCTCGAACTGGCGGTTGACCTGCTCGAGCGCCTCGGAGAGCGCGAACTCGGCGTTGACGCCCTCCTCGACGATGCGCTTGGGCACGTCCTGCGTGATGAGGGTGTCCTTGAGGATGAGGCGGTGGGCGTCGATGAGCTTGGCGTGCTGCTTGCCGAGGACCTTGAGCACCTTGATCTCGGCGGCGTCGAGGTCGCGGTGGGTGGCCTTCTGCGCCTGCTTGAAGCGCCGCACCTCGTCGCGGATCTTCTCCTTGGAGATGTCGATGCGCTCGACGACGATGTCATCGTCCTCGACGACATAGGCGCGGCCGATGGCGATGCCGGGACTGGCCGCGATGCCTTTGATGACTATCATTTATGAAATAGAGGTCCGCCCCATGCTCATAAGGAAGGCGGGAACGGAGAATCTAGCAAATTGGCCCGTGGGGGCCGGGGTGCCGTTACCCCTTCGCTATTGGCA
This sequence comes from uncultured Elusimicrobia bacterium, assembly GCA_964618085.1. Lineage (GTDB taxonomy): Bacteria > Elusimicrobiota > Elusimicrobia > UBA1565 > UBA9628 > GWA2-66-18. The sequence continues at coordinate 11,771 of CAZTZW010000036.1, read as the reverse complement.
GAGACTGGGACCCATGACCGACGGCCCGATCGAGCCGTCAGCGTTGATGACGACGGTCTTGACTGTCAGGTAGCAGTCGCAGTCGTCCTCTTTCTTCCCAGTCGAGCCGTGCACGTAGCTGTGGAAGTAATAATCGACGTGCATCGGCTTCTTAGACTGATGCGCAGCGGACGAGCGGGAGCGCGCCCCTGGAGCATCCAGCCAATGCACCAGCGTCCCGTCATGACTCTTCTTCTTCCCGACCACCAGAGGAGACGCCGACTTCTCCGGCGAGGTGTAGTTGTCCGGTCCCGTTCGTCCGCCCACCCGGGGGTCGTACAGCGGCGAATCTCCGTTAGGAATGTCTTTGGCGTCCGCGGTGCCTTTGGCGAAATGTATGGTCGCGTTGACCCGCTGACCTTCGGGACACATGCCGGCGGTGAGATGCTCCCACTCCCGCTGAGAGCACTTCCTGGGGCGCCCGGGGTCACCGAAGATCTCGATCTCGAAATGCGGCTCGAACTTGCCGATGCTCGTGAATGTATCGGTACGGTCTAGGTGCCCTTCATCGTAAGGTCCAAGGGCATCCCCCCCGGCGGCCGGCGTGAAGCTTCCCAAGGAGCCGTCGGGATCCTCCTGCGGACGCAGCTTCACGATCGCGGCGGGCTTGAGGCAGCGGCAGCCGAAGCCCGGGTTGCGGCGTTTGAGGTCTTCGAACTCCTCGATGCAGTCGCCGTGCAGGACGACCGTAACGTCCGTCATCGCGCAGACCGTCCCCATCGACGGCGCGGCGGGCACAGACGCGCAAATCTTGATCCGGCCCTGGGCGTCGGACGGAGGAAGAACCCTGATGCCGGTATGGCCCTGACCCCACGAGAGGTCGGCAAGGTCGAGGTCGCGGCTGGAGACAGCCTCGAGTCGGCGGCCCGCCGCGTCCTCGACGGTGAACACCAGGCGATCCGCGGAGCCGCCCGGCGGGATACCGCCGCCCTCGACGAGCACGGGGATGGTCGGGGACTCGAGGACATCCACTTCGACCTTTGCGTCCACGGTAAGCGTGCTCAGGCGCAGGGCCTCCCCAGGTTTCTTTTCCCCGCCGGATGCGGGCCCGCGCTCGAAGAGCGCGCAGCCGGAGAGCAGAACGGCGGTGAGCAGCAACGGCCCGCGGCATCCGGGCGAGCGCCCCCTCCCAAGGTAGTCCATGCACCGATTCTAGTGCTTTCGAGCTAAGGAGTGAGCTTCACCTTTGGATGGAGCGCGGAGAAGCGCCCAGCCGCCTCGAGGTCCAGCACGCAGAAATCACTGACGCCGACCCGCGTGCAGAAAGGCGCGGGACAGTGTGAGGGCCTTCCCCGTATCATCATCATGGAATCCGGCGCGGCGGGAGCGGTGCGGAACGCCCCTCGCGGGCCGGCGAACACCTCCGTTGAAGCACATCTCTGTAGTGGAAGATTCGTGCTCGCCGTCAGGCGCGCCGTAAGCATGGGCACCCCCGCTCGCGAGGTGCAGATGTCAGGAGTCACGAGGTAGCAGAACCCCTGGGGACAATTTTGCGTAAGGTTGCCCTGAGAGTCGATCATCGGAAGCGCCATCGGCGGATTGGAGGCCGGAGCCACCCAGAGCGGCGCGTGGCTGAGATAGTCCATGGTCGCGGCACCCCGTGCGAGTATCGTCGAACTGCATGCCGGGGTCGGGTTGATGGCGGACGGCATGGGACGCGGGGGCCCCCCCCCACCGCCGGCGCCACCACCGCCGCCACCGGCGCCACTAGGCGGATTCAGCAACCCATAGGGGCACAACCAGCCGCCCTCGAACTCGTTGAAGACGGGACGATCCCCGCCATCGCAGACTGGAACGGAGGGACTACCACCTCCAGCGACGTTCTTGCACGGTCCGGAGAGATACGTCGTCAGCGGCTTGCAGCAGGTCGCGCTATCCGAAGCCAGGTATTCCCCGATACCGGAGCAACGGCCGCCGCCGGAGACGGGGCGGGAGAACGGGCTTCGCCCGGCCATGTTCCTGCAAGGACCCGCGAAATACGAGGTAAAGGGCTTGCAGCAAGTCGCTCCATCGTACGAAAGGAACTCACCGAGGCCTCTGCAGCCCGTTCCTCCGCTGCCGGCGCCGCTCGTGCTTCCAGTCGGCAGCGATAGGAATCCGCCGGAGCTCCCCTTGGCCGTGTTCTTGCAGGCGCCCGAGATATAGGTCGTCAAAGGTCTGCAGCAGGTCGCGCCGTCGGCCGCAAGCACCTCACCCGGGCCCGTGCAGCTCCGGACGCCCCCGGCGACCGACGGTTGCGGGAGTATCGGCCAGGGCCCGCCCCCGGCGATGTTCTTGCACGGACCGGACGTATAGGTCGACAACGACCGGCAGCAAGTCGCCCCGTCCGAGGCAAGCACTTCCCCGACGCCGCCGCAGCGGCCGGCTCCGCCCAGCACGACGCCGGGCTTCGACGGAAGCCTGAGGGTGCCCCAATTCTGACACGGTCCTGATGCATAGGTCGTGTAGGCGTGACAGCACGTGATTCCATCCGACGCGAGCGAGCCGCCCCGCCCGTCGCAGCCCAAGCCGATCGGGTTCCCCGAACCCGCGACGGGGTCGGTAGGAGGAACGACCACGTCCTTGCAGGCACCAGAGCCGTACGTCATATGCGCGTGGCAGCAGCTTCCGTCGGGAGCCGGATACCCGCCGTTATCATCGCAGCCGCTGCGCGGCTCCTCGATGAGGGATGGCCCCAAGCGCGCGGGCAATAACGCCGCCGACGGCCTGCACCCACTGGCCGTCGTCAGCGAGCAGAGCCCCGAATCGACGTTGAAGAGGTAGGGCCGGCAAGGATCGGAAGAGAGCGGACAAGCGAAGGTCCGGTCGTTCATGACGTAGATGTCGACCTCCTCATCCGGCCCCCGCTCGACGCCCAATCCATCGAGGCCCGCGGCATGGACGGCCAAAACATCCTCCCTGCGTCCGCTCATCGAGGTCTGCGCCGCCTTCTGCGCTTCCCGAATCAAGGCCTCGAGCTTGTTCAGCAGCATCTCCCAGACCTTCCTGAGCAATCCTCGAGAAAAGCTTCCTTCCTCGCTCATGATTTTCTCGAGCGCCTTGAACACCTCTATCCCTAGGATATCGTCATCCAGGGTCCACGTGATGCCCCGGGCCCTGTTCACGACGGAGATCGCGTGGTCGAACTCACCACGTTCGAGATGACCGCGAATCGCCTCGAAGAAAGGAGAGCGATACAGCGCCATCTGAGCGTCCAGCACGTCAAAACTCACGAGCAGGCCCATGCTCAATCCGACGCCCTTCAGCAGCCGGACCATCGGGGAATTCAAGGCGAGTTTGCGCTTGTCTCCATCCGGGATCTCCACCCCGTCCCGCTCAAGTTTGAGCAGCGCCTCGAGGTCGGCGATCCTCCTCACGTAGAAGAACTGGTCCGTCTTGCTGAACTTGACGTCGCAGGCTATGCCCTTGGCTTTGACCTGCCGCTGCCAATTCTCCAAGACCTCCTTCTTGCGATCGAAATGGGAGGTGTTGTTCGGCTTGACCTCGGAATCGAGGGGGCCTCGCGAATGCGCGTCATCGCCCCAGCCCGTCGCTTTGACGACCCGGCCGTTCTCTCGATCCAGCTTCCACTCGATGACGTCGATGTTCCGCCCGCTCTGCTTGTCCCTGACTTCCAGCCAGAATTCGTACATCCCGTCCGGCGTCTGATACACCCGCGCGAACTTCCCGCCCGCGACCTTTTCACCGAGGAAATTACTGTCCTTCACCCCGACGAAGCCGTCCTTGACGAGCTGGTCCCAGGCGGCGCGCTGGATGAGATCGACCTCCTTCCCCATCTCGGTCGGGGTCTTGCTCTTCGAAGCCTCGATGAGCTTCCGGATGATGCCGTCGATGTTGAGGATCGGGTCGTTGTCGGCGCCGCGCGCGGGCGCGACATGGCAGAGACCGAGCAGCGCCACGAGGGCGAGGACAGGAACGTGCGATTTCGTCAGCATAGGGCGAAGAGTAGGCGCCCACCCGCATCTTGTCAAGGGATGAGCCCGGTCCGATGCGATCGGCTATTCTTCGTCGAACTTGCGGACGAAGAGCTTCTCCAAGGCCTCGTGCGCCGCGGCCTCGTCGGGACCGTCGATCTTGATGGTCATCGTCGAGCCGCTCTCGGCGGCCAGGAGCATGAGCCCCATGACGGACTTGCCGTTGACCTCGACGCCGTCTTTGACGACGAGGACCTTGGCCTTGAACTTGGCGGCTTCTTGGACGAACAGCGCCGCGGGCCGCGCGTGCAGGCCGAGCCGGTTGGAGATTTTATAGGACTTCGTCATCATAGACTCGCCTCCCAAACGGCGCGTGCGACTCCGACGGCCCCGGCCACGCCCCACGGACCGACCCTCTCGGGCGCGGCGACGGCGAGCAGGAACGCCGCGCCTCCGAGCAGGCGGACGTTCTCATGGAGAGCGGTGGAGTACAACGCCGCCAGCACGGACGCGGCTCCCAACCCCAGCGCGGCGAAGCGCAGGTTCAGCGCGGCGCGCGCCGCCGGCAGCTTGCACACGTCGAGGAGCGCCTTCTCGCCGCCCGCGTAGCCCTCGGCGAGCCCCCTCCAGCGCGTCCACAGCGCTGGCGCGTTCCACGCGAGCAGGTACAGCGCCACGATGACCATCGAGGGGTGGAGGAAGCCCAGCAGCAGCGCGGCGAAGGCCAGCGCGGGGCGCAGGGCGCCCCAGAACAAGGAATCGGCGGCGCCGGAGAGCCCCGCGGACGCCGCGCCCTTGAGCGCGGAGAGGCGCGCGAACTTCTCCGCGCTGGGCGCCTTGGCGGCCTCTTCCTCGAGGCGGCACGTCATGCCGAGGAGGAATCCGACGGCGTAAGGGTTCACGTTGAAGCAGCACAGATGCCGCTTGCGCGCCGCGGCCAAGGAGTCGGCGTCATGGCCCCACGTCTTGACCAGCCAGGGGTCGAGCGCCCAGGAGAAGCCCAGCGCCTGCATGCGCTCCGGCCCGAAGGCGGATTGGAGCAGCAGGGACCGCAGGAACAAGCCGGCCTTCTCGGAGAACGTCATGCCCGCCTCCAGAGGGAGACCAGCACCGAGGCCAGGCAGGCCCACGGCGCGACCGCGAAGACGGTCCGCAGGGCGCCGGCGACGACCTTCCAGCCCGCGAGCCCCGCCCAGACGGGCTGGGCCAGGCGCAGGACGAGGAACACGATCAAGGCGGTCATGACGAACTGCGCGGCGAGCGAGGACGCGATGTAGGCGCCCGTCAGGGAGCGTCCCTTCTCGACGTCGCGGTCCGCCGCGCGCCCGAAAGCGGCGCGGCTCGCGCGCAAGCGCGCCTCGGCGGCCTGGTGCAGACGTCCGGCGAGAAGTCCCGCGAAGAAGCCGCCTTCCAGCGGCAGCCGCGTGGGACCGGCGCACAGCAGGACGGCCGTGCCCGCGGCGACCGCGGCGTTCCAGGACAAGGAGCCTCCCACCGGGAGAGCGCGCAGGCTGCACAGTTCGAGCGCCGCGCCCAAGGCCGCGCCGCTCGAGGGCTCGCCCATCGCCGCGCCGAGCAAAGGGCCCAGCACGATGGGGCGCGAGACCATGAACTGTCCGGCCGACGCGACGTCGAGCTCGGCGGCGGCCACGGCCGCGACCAGGACGCTCACTTGCTCCCCAGGGCGACGGCGACGTCCTCCACGGGGTCGCCCGGCAGGGCGCGCCCCTCGAGGCGCACGCCGCGCGCGGCGATGCCCGACAGCGCCGCGCGGTCGTCCTCGTCGAGGAACAACGCGCGGCCGAGTTGGACCTTGCCGGCCGTGTAGTGGAGCCCGCCCACGTTGACGGCGAGGACGGAGAGCCCCGTCTGGAGGAGGAGCAGGGCCTCGGAGGGGCCCGGGACCAGGATGAGCGTGCGCTTGGATTTCGCCGGGCCCGCGGTCGCCGCGGCGATGAGCTCGGGGGCGGAGGAGAACACCTCGAGAGAGACCGTGGGAGGCATCGCCATCGCCATGAGAGCCACGGCGACGTCGTCCTTCGCGTTGACGTAGACGAGGACGCGCTCGGCCTTCAGATGGGGCAGCCAGCCCTCGACGACTTGTCCGTGGATGAGCCGGTCGTCGATGCGGAGGAGCTCGACGCTCATTTCCGCGCGGTGCCCGCGAGGAACATCTGCCGCACGTCGCGGATGGAGCGCTGGCCGTCCGCGACGACCTTCTCGACGAGCTTATCGAGGGTCAGGCGGTCGCGGTGCGAGAAGGCAGACACGAGCATGTACAGGTTCACGCCGCTGACCAGCTCCACGCCGCGCGCGTCCTTCACGAGCGGGAAGGAGAGGTTGTTGGGCGTGCCTCCGGGCATGTCGGTGAAGACGATGATGCCGTCGGGCGAGGACAGGTCCCTGAGCGCCTTCTCGATGCGGCCCTTGATCTCGGGCACGGTCAGGCGCGAGGAGGTGGGCACGACGCGCACGCCGGCCGTCTGGCGGCCGACGATGGTCTCGGCGGCCTCCACGAGGTAGCCGCCGAACTCGCCGTGCGTCACGATGATGAAGTTGATCAATGCGCGATGTCCCGGTGGAACTCCTGCACCGGGTGCCCCGAGGTGCGCAGCTTCTGCGCCAGCCAGCGCGTGCAGAACACCGAGCGGTGACGCCCGCCGGTGCAGCCGATGGCGATGGTGAGATAGGACTTGCCCTCTTTGATGTAGTGCGGCAGCAGGTTCTCGATGAGCTTCAGCCAGTCGGTGAGGAACTTCTTGGCCACGGGCTGCTTCAAGATGTACTTCTGCACGGGGCCGTCGAGCCCGGTCTGCGGGCGCAGGCCCTTGATGTAATGCGGGTTGGGCAGGAAGCGCACGTCCATGACGATGTCGGCGTCGATGGGCATGCCGTGCTTGAAGCCGAAGGAGACGACCTGGAGGGTCATCTCCTTGGTGCGCGTGGTGCCCAGCGTCTCGGAGATCTTCTCCTTGAGCTCGCCCAAGGTCAGGCTCGTCGTGTCGATGACCTTGTCGGCCTCGGCCTTGATGGGCGCGAGCAGCTTGCGCTCCTGGCGCACCGCGTCGGCGACCTTCCCGCCCAGGGGGTGACGATGCCGCGTCTCGGAAAAACGCTGGACGATGGCCGCGTCGGCCGCGTCGAGGAAGAGGATGCGCACTTCCAGGCCGCGCGCGCGCAGCTCGCGCACCAGCGGCGGGAGGAACTCGAGGGAGCGCCCCTCGCGCACGTCCATGCCCAGCGCCGCCTTTTCGATGGTCGGCGAGGTGAGCACGAGGTTGGCGAAATTATCGAGGAGCGGGATGGGGAGGTTGTCGACGCAGGACCAGCCGAAGTCCTCGAAAACCTTCAGCGCCTGGCTCTTGCCCGCGCCGGAGACGCCGGTGATGACGAAGACCTTCTTGGCGGCCGTGCCCTTCGCCTTCTTCTTCACGAGCCGCGCTCCTTGGTGCGCATCCGGTCGATGAGGCGCTGGTTGAAGGTCTCGGCGGAGAAATAGCCCTGGGTGCGCAGGCGCTGATTGAGCGCGGCGACCTCGATCAAGACGGCGAGGTTCCGGCCGGGAGACACCGGGATGCGGATGAGCGGGATCTCCACGTCGAGGATGGCGAGCTTCTTGGTCTCCAGGCCCGTGCGGTCGTAGGTCGTGTTCGCGTTCCAGGTCTCGAGGCGGATGGCGAGCTCGACGCGCGTTCGGTCGAGGATGGCGCCGATGCCGAAGAGGAGTTTGGCGTCGATGACGCCGAGGCCGCGGACCTCCATGTGGTTGCGCAGCGGCTCGGGGCAGGTGCCGCGCAGGTAGCCGCCGCGGCGGTGCTGGATCTGCACCGCGTCGTCGGCGACCAGGATATGGCCGCGCTTGAGAAGCTCGAGGGCGCACTCGGACTTGCCGATGCCGGCCTCGCCCTGGATGAGAACGCCCAGGCCGTACACGTCGACGAGGACGCCGTGCACCGTCGTCGACGGCGCCAAGCGAGACTCGAGCGCCTCGGACAGCTCTGAGGTCAGAGTCGCCGTGTCGTAGGCGGACTTCAGAAGCGGCACGCCGTGCTTGCGGCACGCGCCCATGAGCGCCGGGGGCACGACGGCGTTGTGCGTGACGATGACGCAGGGCAGACCCTCGACGGACAGCATGGCCGACAGCGCCTCGGAGAGTTTCTTGGCTTCGGCGGCGCGCAGATACGCCTGCTCGCCGTTGCCGAAGATCTGCACGCGCTCGGCGCGGAAGCTCTCGGTGAAGCCGGAGAGCGCCAGACCGGGCCGGTTGAGGTCGGGGACCGTGATGCGGCGGCCCAAGGACTTCTCCCCGGCCACGAGCTCCAGCCGCAGCCGCTCGCCCTGCTCCTTGAGGAGGTCGCCGACCGTCAGGTCCACCGTCGGGTCCTAGCGCCGCGCCCGTCTCACCGGCTGGATGATGCCGATGCTGTCGTCCTCGCGCTTGAAGACGATCTGGATGGTGTCGGACGCCTTATCCAGGAACATGCGGAAGCGCTGCTCGCCGCCGTCGAGCTGGGCGGCGGCCTGCTCCGGCGTCATCGGGACGACGTTCTGTCGGATGACGGAGAACTCGCTCTGCACGGGCGGCAGGGCCTCGGCCATGGTGTCGGAGGCCTTGGGCTTGTGGCGGCTCTTCACGCGCTCCTTGTGCTTCTTGAGCTGCGTGTCGATCTTATCGGACGCGAGGTCGATGGCGGAATAGAGGTCGGCGGCCGTCGCCAGCGCGCGGAAGGTGTGCCCGGGCGCGTGCACGAGCATCTCCGCCTTCTGCGAGCGTTTCTCGACGAAGAGGAACGCCTGGCCCCACACGATATGATCGAAGTACTTCTGGGCCTTGCCCATCTTCTGCGAGACGTAGTCGCGTAGGGGCTGCGTGATCTTGACGTTCTTGCCGGCGAGTTTGATTTCCATAGCTTTGGATTCTACCGCTTGTCCCCCCTGGTGTCAACGCAACGAACCGGCCGAGGCTGTGACGCGGAGTTGACTCTATCAAGGAAAAAAGGTAGTTTAAAGGTCTCCGAAAGACGTCTTCGGGGCGCGGGACCGCCATGCCGGGGCGGGGTTATTCACCGGCGGGTGGATGTTTTAAAAAACGCTTATAAAACAACGATTTATCCTGTGAATAACCGGTTATCCACGCTTGTGGAAAAGCTGTGAAAACCTTGACCGCGGGGGAGCTCTGGGGTCAGGCCGTGGCGCGCCTACGCCCCGACATCGGAGAAGAGAACGCCGAGCTCTGGCTCAAGCCCATCGAGGCGGCCTCTTTGGAGGACGGCGTCCTCCTCCTGAAGGTCCCGAATAAATTCTTCTCGGACGGCATCAAGGAGCGCTACCAGAAGAAGCTCCTCGCCGCTCTCAAGGAGCTCGCCGGCTCCGAGATCGGCCTCGATTTCAAAGTGGAGCGCGACCTGACGCGCGTGCTCCCCTCTTCGGACCCCGTACCGCAGGCCTCCGCGCAGAACGACTTCGCCGCCTCCGAGCTCAACCCGCGCTACACCTTCGAGAACTTCGTCATCGGCGAGTCCAACCGCCTCGCGCGCGCGACCGCCGAGTCCATCGCGAAGAGCCCGGGAACGCAGTACAACCCGTACGTCATCTACGGCGGCGTGGGCCTGGGCAAGACCCATCTCATGCACGCCATCGGCAACGCGCTGCGCCGCCAGCACCCCAAGGCGCGCGTGCTCTACACGACGTCGGAGCAGTTCGTCAACGAGTACATCGGCTCGGTGCAGAACAACCAGCTCGACGCGTTCCGCGCCAAGTACCGCTCGCTGGACTGCCTGCTCATCGACGACATCCAGTTCCTCATCGCCAAGGAGCGCTCCGAGCAGGAGTTCTTCCACACCTTCAATTCCCTCTTCGACTCGCGCAAGCAGATCATCGTGTCCTCGGACCGCTCGCCGAAGGAGATGACGCCGCTCGAGCAGCGCCTCATCTCGCGGCTGGAGTGGGGCTTCGTCGCCGACATCAAGGCGCCCGACCTGGAGACCCGCATCGCCATCCTGCGCAAGAAGGCCGAGCACGAGGGCTTCACCGCGCCCGACGACGTCGTGCTCTTCATCGCCTCCTCGGTGAAGACCAACGTGCGCGCCCTGGAGGGCTGCCTCATCCGCCTGAAAGCCTTCCAGGCCATGACCGGCGCCCCACTCTCCGTCGACGACGCCCGCGAGATCCTCAAGGACTCCCTGGCGGTCGACGACGGCTCCCCGGTGCGCGTGGAGACCATCCAGCGCGTGGTGGCCCTGAAGTACTCGGTGGACGTCAAAGACCTCAAAGGCCACTCGCGGACCGCCTCCATCTCCATGCCCCGCCAGGTGGCCATGTACCTGTGCTGCGTGATGACCGAGCAGTCCTCCACCGACATCGGCCGGGCCTTCGGCGGCAAGGACCACTCGACGGTGCTTCACGCCCGCAAGAAGATCGAGAAGAAGGTCGAGGAAGACCCCTTCTTCCTAGAGCTCATCAACAAGCTCCAATCCGACATCAAGGCGGCCGACCGATGACCCTCGCCGCCTTGTGGACAACCGGGGAGTTCGCCTCATTTTCCGTGGACGGACGTACCGCCTGTGGACGGAGTGGACAACTCTACGGAGTTGTCCACAACCTCCGGGAAGGGCGCCTCATAGAGGGGGTCCAGGTTATCCACCGGTTCCCCCGCTCGATGAAGGGGAGGACGGCGTAAGATGAAAATAACCATCAGCAAGGAAGAACTCTCGCAGGGCGTGCAGACCATCCAGTCCGCTATGTCCAGCCGGACGACCTTGCCCATCCTCCTGAACTTCCTCATGGAGACGGAGGACAAGAAGGTGAAAGTCGTGTCCACCGACCTCGAGATGGGCGTGAAGCACTACATCAAGGCGGACATCGAGTCCGACGGGTCCATCACCATCCCCGCGAAGAAGTTCGCGGACATCCTGCACTCCCTTCCCGACGCCGAGGAAGTGGAGCTGACGGTCGACGCCGGCGGCAAGATCAGCCTCAAGTGCGGCCGCTCGCGCTTCGGCATCGTGGGCTCGCCCAAGTCCGAGTACCCGGTCCTGCCCGATTTCAACAAGGCCAGCGCCTTCGAGCTGCCGGCCGGCGTCATCGCGGGAATGGTCAAGAAGACCATCTTCGCGGCTTCCTCGGATGAGACCCGCCACGTCCTCAACGGCGTGTTCTGGTCGGCCAAGAAGGGACAGCTCGAGATGGTGGCCACCGACGGCCGCCGCCTGGCCGTGTGCGCCAAGAAGGCGCTCCCGAAGGACAAGGATTTCGCCGTCATCGTGCCCACCAAGGTGCTCTCCGAGCTTCTCAGACTGTGTTCCCTGATGGATATCGGCGAGGATTCCACCGAGCCCATGATGACCGCCGTCACCGACAACCAGATCACCTTCCAGCTCAAGGGCACCACCCTGCTCTCGCGCCTGGTCGGCGGCTCCTTCCCGAACTACGAGCAGGTGATCCCCAGCAAGCGCGAGGTCATCTTCACCGCGCCGACCAAGGACCTGCTCGCCGTGACCAAGCGCGCGTCGCTGTGCGCGGTGGACCGGGGCGGCTCCGTCAAATACGCCTTGAAGAAAGGGGTGCTGCACGTCACCGCCTCCTCCCAGGCCAACGAGTTCAACGAGGACCTGGCCGTGCAGTACGACGGCGCGGAGTTCTCCGTCGCCTTCAACCCTCAGTTCGTCATGGACGCGCTCAAGCACGTGGACTCGGACAAGGTCACCGTCGCGATGACCAGCCCCGTGAACCCGGCGCTCTTCGAGCCGGTGGGCGAGGGCGAGTACAAGTTCGTCGTCATGCCGATGAGGCTCTGATTTTTTGATCCGTAAAGACGAG
>CAZTZW010000035.1:0-13464 GCA_964618085.1 uncultured Elusimicrobia bacterium | reverse complement strand
CGCGACCGCCCTCCACGCCGTCACCGGCGCCGTCGAGACGCTGGCCGCCCCTAACGCCTCCCCCGACGCCCAGACCGGCGCACTCAGCGACCTCTACAGCGAAGGGCTCCAGGCCCGCACCGGCTTCGAGGCCTTCGACGTCCTCGGCCAGGCCGCCGCCAACGACGCCCCCCTCTCCCCCGCCTCCCAGGCCAAGGCCGCATCCCGCGCCTCGGTCCCCGCCGCCTCCGTCAAGAACGGCGGCCTCGTGATGGAAGCCGCCGGCGTCGCCGGCGTCGTCCTCGTCGTACTGCTCGCCATCAAGCAGTCCCGCGCCCTCATCATGCGCGCGGTCTCCGCCGTCGGCATCATGATCGGCAACGCTTTCCGCGGCATGCGCTCCACGCAGAGCCTGCGCGACGCCATCTTCAAGGAGCTCGAAGAGGGCCGCGACAAGTACAACAACGAGGTCCTCCGCGCCGACGCCTCCTTCGAGGCCAAGAAGCTCGAGCTCGACGGTCTGAAGAAGCAGGACGGCGAGTTTGAGACGAAGATCGGCGAGAAGCTGTCCGCCCTCCAGGCCGCCGGCGGCGAGACCACCCCGGCCGGCAAGGTCCTCAAGCAGGCCGCCCGCGACCTCGTCCGCGATCAGGAGATGGTCAAGAAGTCCATCACCGCGACCGAAGGCGACCTCGGCAAGCTCGAGACCGCCCTCGCCAAGGCCAAGGCCGACCGCCAGAGCTTCTTCTACACCCGCGCAGACCGCCTCCAGGAGCTCAAGAGCGGCATGACCGCCGAGGAGATCGGCCTGGCCGACTCCCGCCTCGCCTCCATGAAGACCAAGTACGTCCTCGACGGCGAGGAGCGCATGGCCGAAGTGGGCGGCCGCGTCGCCAAGACCGTCGCCCAGGGCAAGGCCGCCCAGGACGTGGTCAACTCCGACCCCCGCGAGCAGAAGCGCGCCGCCAACGAGCGGCTCGAGGAGCGCAACGTCGACGACGCGCTCGAGGCTCGCCTCAAGAAGCTCAACGAGGGCGGCGCCAAGAACGGCGGCGCCATCGAGCTCAAGCACCTCATCCACTTCGCCGAGGCGCTGGCCGTCATCGGCTCCTTCTTCTTCCCCCTGTACGCCGCGGTCGGCGTGCTGGGCACGGCCCTCGTCTCGATGGCCGTCTCTCCGTCGGCCCAGCAGTGGCTCGGCCGCCGTCTGGCCCTGATCGGCCTCGGCACGCTCGCCGTGGGCGGTCTGCCTCTGCTCCTCGCCAAGACCGTCGGCTTCACCGGCATCATCGGCTTCGGCACGACCCTCGGCTTCATCATCCCCGGCGTCGCCGCCGTCATAGCCGGCTTCGGCATCGCGTACAAGGGCTACCTCTCCTCCAAGAAGGCGGCCGTCGCCGCCCCCGTCGTCGCGGAGCAGCCCATCGTCGTGCCCGTCATCGTTCCCGCCCCCGTCGCCGCTCAGCCCGTCGCCCAGCCGTCGGGTCCTTCCCGCCTCGAGCAGGGCGCTGAGATCGCGCGCCGCGCCGGCGACGCCGCCGGCAAGCTCGCCGACACCGGCGTGAAGGCCGCCGGACAGGCCGCCGACGCGGCCCTGGGCGCCGCCGACAAGGGCGTCGCCGGTCTCGAGCAGCTCGCCGACAAGGCCGCCGCCTCCGTCGGCACCTCCACCTCCAAGGACGCCGTCCCCGAGGTCGGGGCCATCGCCAAGCGCCTGCGCGACGTCTCCCTGCGCCTCGCCGAAGCCGGCGTCGCCAAGGTGGAGCAGGCCAGCGGCATGAAGCAGGGCGACCCCGTCCCCTCCGCTCCCTCCCTCATCTCCCGCCTCTGGAACGCCCTCATGGTCATCTTCGGCAACCAGGTCGCCAAGCTGGAGACCCCCGAAGTCCTCGCTCAGCAGCTCCTCAACACCCTGGCGGCCGCCGAGAAGACGCAGCGCCAGGCCGTCTATGACGCCGCCCTCGAGTACCGCACCATCGAGGGACGCCTGGACGCCGCCCGCGCCGAGGCCAAGAAGGCCGAGGACAAGGTGAACCGCCTCCTCAAGCCCCGCGTCGACGGCAAGCCCATCTCCGCCGAGGACGAGGCCGCCGCGAAGCTGTTCATCGCCGACCTGCGCCTCGCCGAGCTGACGGTGGCGGGCAACCTCGAGCAGCTCGCCGTGGCGCTCGGCCAGCGCGAGCTGGCCATCAAGCGCCGCGCCGAGATCTTCGCGGACCGCGCCGAGGCCCTCGTCGCGGTGCGCTCGGGCCTGTCGAAGGCCCAGCTCGCCGCGCTGCGCGGCAGCCTGGCGCAGGCGGAGCAGGAGTACGAGTCCGGCGTGGCCGAGCTCACCCGCGAGTTCGAAGCCAAGGTCGCCGACGCCGTGGCGGCCGGTCAGGCCAGCCAGGACGCCGCCGACAGCGACCCGCTCGCCATCAAGCGCCGGGCCGAGCGCCGCATGAGCGAGGAGACCGTCGACGCGGAGCTGGAGCGCCGCAAGGCGGCTCTCTCCGCCGGCTCCGCCAACAACGGCGGCTCCGTCACCAACCTGGAATATCCCGCGCTGCTGGGCCTCACCGGCGCGGCGCTGGTGGTCATGAACCCCCTCACCGGCGTGGTCATCGCCTTGACCCTGGGCGCGCTGACCTTGGGCGACAGCATCCTCTCGAAGCGCAACGGCATGGCGTTCAATAACGCCGGCATGCGCGACAAGTTCATCGGCTTCGCCATCGGCACCGGCATCGCGTCCGGGACGCTGATCGCGCTCGGCGCCGCTCCTCTGTGGGCGCTCGCGGCGCCCGGCGTGGGCCTCCTCCTGGCGGCCGTCCACCACTACTCGGCCCGCTAAGCCGTTCCGTCACGAAGAAGAAGGCCTCGCGCGAGAGCGCGGGGCCTTCTTCATTGTATGCTCTCGCTATGCGGCTCCTCGCGCTTTTCCTCGCCCTGTCGGCCCCCGCCGCGGCCGCGGACCTCACCGCGAAGCTCGACGCCATGCTCTCCACCGGCGCCTTCGCCGGCGCGCGGACAGGGGTCATCTTCGTCTCCCTCGGCAACGGCGCGACGCCCTACGCCCACGACGCCGACGAGCCCCTCATCCCCGCCTCGGTCGCCAAGCTGGCGACGAGCGCCGCCGCCCATGAGACCTTGGGCCCGGAGTTCCGCTTCCGCACCTCCTTCCTCGTCAAAAAGAAAGAACTCGGCCGCAAGCGCGTCTCCGTCCTGGTGTGGCGCGGCGACGGCGACCCTTCCATCTCAGGCCGCGACCGCTCCCATCTGTTCGAGGTCTTCGAGTTGTGGCGCGCCTCCTTCACCGCCATCGGCCTCGAGAGCGCCGACCGTCTCGTCGTCGACGGCCGCGCCTTCGAGGCTCCCGCGGTCTCGCCGCACTGGCCCGCGGACGAGATGTCCTACTGGTACCAGGCGCAGACCTCGGCCGTCACCTTCAACGACGCCTGCGTCGACCTCCGCTTCCGTCCCGGCCCCGCCCCCGGCGCTCCGGCCGTCGTGGAGCTGTCCCCGGACTTCGGCTACGTCCAGACCGTCAACCACGCCACCACCTCGGCCCCGGGCGTCCCCTTCACCCTCGACTACCGCCGCGAGCCCGGCGCCAACCGCGTCGAGTTCTTCGCCTCCATCCCCGCCGGCTCCGCGCCGCGCGTCGACTACGTCGCCGTCCACGACCCCGGCCTCTACGCCGCCCACACCTTGCGCGCGGTCTGGAAGGACGCCGGCCCCAAAGTCGACGCCATCGCGCCCTGGGAGACCTCGGGCCTGAAGGACGAGGACCTCGTCGAAGTCTTCGCCTGGGATTCCCCCGCTTTGCCCGCGTTGATCAAGGTCGTCAACACCAACAGCCAGAACCTCTACGCCGAGCACCTGCTCAAGACGTTGGGCCGCCGCGTGGAAGGGAAGGGCAGCTTCGACGGCGGCGCCGCCGTCGTGCGCCGCTTCCTCGCGCGGATCGGCCTGAGCGACGCGGACCATCACCTCGTCGACGGCAGCGGCCTGGCCGAGGGCAACCGGCTCACCGCCCGCGCCGTCGTCCGCGTCCTGACCCGCATGAAGGACGTCCCGGCCTACGTCGACTCGCTGGGCCGCCCCGGCGTCGACAAGTCGGTCAAGAACCGACTGAAGAGCGAACCCCTCGCCGACCGCATGCGCGTCAAAGGCGGCACCGTCCGCGGCGCCCGCAACCTCGCCGGCTACCTCGAGTCCCGCTCCGGCCGCCGCTACGCCTTCGCCATCCTGGTCAACGGCCTGTCGCTCAACCGCCCCGCCGTGGACGCCGCCATCGACCGGCTCCTCATCGAAGCCGTCGCTTCGCTGCCCTAGAACCGACCGCTCAGGTCGAAGCGGTGGGCGCGGCCCAGCTCGCCGGTCGGCTTGATGGCGTAGTCCAGGCGCAGGGCTCCGACCTGGATGCCCATGCCGAGCGAAAGGCCGCGGATGGCGTCGAAGCCGGAGCCGCCGCTGATGGCGCCCTTGGTCGAATAGCCGCCGCGCATGAACACCCCGTTGAGCGCCTCCCACTCCGCGCCCGCACCCGCGTCGTTCTGTCCGACGCGCGGACGGTACTCGTAATCCAGCGCGAGGAGAACGACTCCCACCTTCCGCTCCGCGCCGGCCGCGACCGCGAGAGGCAGGTCGTTCCTCTGGTCCGCGTACTTCAGGCCGGGCCCAAGGTTCCTCAATGCCACGGCCGCGAGCCGACTCGGCTCGCCCACCACCAGACCTACGAACGCGGCGACGCTCAGCTCCTCGGCCTCCGCGATATGCGAGCGCAGGTACTTGAGGGACGCGCCGGCGACGCCCTTCTCGCCTTTGAAAGCATAGCCGAGCGCCAAAGCCGCGTCCGAAGCTCCGTAACTGCCTATAGGCCTTCCGTTGATGTCGCGTCCCTTGATGCTTCCATGACTGAGGTAGGTGAACCCTACCCCGATGGCGCCTCCGCCCAAGGGTTGCGCGTAGCCGCCAAAGTCGAGACGCGTAGAATCGGCCAGCTCCGCGTGCGCGAACGTCGCCTGGCGCTTGTCGATATGAGCCAGCCGCCCGGGATTCCAGTAAAGTGCCGTTGCGTCCCCCGCCGCCGCCGTGCCCGCGCCGCCCAGCGCTACCGCGCGCGCGCCGATGCCCTGCTCCAAGAACGCGGCCGTCTCTGCCGCCTGTGCGGCGGGAGCGAGTAGGCTCAACAAAAGGAGGAGCCTCACTTGATCACCCCCGCCTTGCCGCGTACCGAGATGGGACTATGTCCCGCCCGGCGCGCGATGATGACGTAGTGATAGACGCCCGAGCCTACCCCCGACACGTCCCAACGATGGTCGTAGGTGTGCTGCACTCCTTTGCCGTTGCCGTCGTCGAAGAGGGTGGAGAGCGTGAACGCCGTCGACTCGTGGAGCTTTCGTCCAGATATGTCGTACACCCGGACCTCGACCGAGTCGGCGAGACCGGGCTGGATGCGGAACACGACGGCCTGGCCTTGGCGCGAGGGGTTGGGGAAGGCGTATTGGTCGCGCAGGCCGAACTCGTCGGCCGCGGCGCTGGGCGAGAACGGCGTCAGCGCCTGATACAGGGAGAAGTGATCGGTGCGCGCGGACACCACGCCCCGTACGAGGTCCACCTGGCTGTCCAGCTTCTTCCAGACCGAGGTAGCCGGGTCGAAGTAGTGGATGGCGACCTCGCCGCGCGGACCGGCCGCCGCGGCGTCGAAGGGCATCTCTATCGTGACCGGCAAGGCGAAGTTCAGGCCGTGGCCGCCCAACTCGAGCGGCGGGCCCGCGGCGGAGAGGCCCGCCTCGGCGATGAGGCCGTCGCGGTGGTCGTCGTCCGCGGCTTTGCGGACGGTGATGGGCTCGTCTTTCTCCAGCGAGCCGGCCGGCACGTCCACGAGCGCGCCGACGGGCGACTCCACCCGGCCGCCTTCCTCGGCCAGCAGGTTCATCTCGGCCTCGAACCAGGAGTCAGGCAGGGTCGTGAGCGGGGCCTCGAAGCTCAAAGCCGAGGTCCCGAAGCCGCCCGGCGAGCCCACACCGAAAGGAATCGGGGCGCTCGCCACATAGCCGCCCGCGGGCTCACGGATAATCACGACGGTGTGCGTCCCCACGGCGAGGCCCTTGGGCACCTTCCAACGTATCAGCGTGTCGGTCCACACCGAGACGGCGACGGTGGTCCCGCCCAGCAGCACCCGCGTGCGCGTCGTCCCCATGGCCGGGCCGAAGCCGGTGCCGGTCATGGTCACGAGGGTCTTGGGCAGGCCGGAGACCGGCGTCATGGAGGTGATGACCGGCCGCAGGACCTCGAAAGCGACGGTTCCGCCGAGCGTCCCCTCGCCCTCCTTCGTCATTCGTTCCACGGCCAAGTCATACGTGCCCGACGATAACGAGGGCGGTACTTTGAAGGTGAGCTTGTCGTCTTTCCACGAGACGACCTGCGCCGTCGTGCCGTTCAGCAGCACCCGCGGACGGCCCTCGCGGCGCCTGCCGAATCCTTCCCCGCTCAACTCCACCGGAGCGCCTATAGGCGCCGATGCGGGCGAGAGACTGTAGATGCTCGGGCCGCCCCCTCCGCTCATCCGCAGGAATTCGCCGCCTCCTTCGACCGTGATCGTCGAGTACCCGATGACGGCCCCGGAGGAAGCGGCGATGATGGCCGTCCCTTCGGCCACCGCGGTCGACAGGCCCAGCGCCGTCACTGTCGCGATCTCCGGCTCGTCCGAGGCCCAGGACACCTCGCCCATGACGGTGAAAGCCCGCGTCGAGCCGTCCGAATACGTCCCGGCGGCAAGGAGCTGCGCCGTGGCGCCGATCTCCAAGGTGGCGCTCGATGGGACGATGGACAGGGAGACGAGGTTGGCCGGAGCGGAACTCAACAAGGTGCTGGTGCCCGAAAGCGCGCTGCCGCCCGTATAGAGGTAAGGCTTAGGGTACGCATTCACCGCCAACCAAGTCTCGCCGACATGCCTCACGATGCCCCAGGCGTTCGGCAAGGACACCTTCAACCGTGCATCGGTGAGCGCGCCTGAGGCATCATAACTCCACACCGCCAGATGACTCGTCGTGCCTTCTCTCAAGCCTCCAGCCACGAAGACCCCCGCCGAGCTGACCGAGATATTGCCTATGACGATATCGCGCTCGTCGGCCGCGGCCCAGACGCGCTCTGACAGGACCGCTCCATCCGTGCCGAAGCGGACCATGGCGAGCTGCTGCGGCGCGCTTTCCGGCAGGCGATGGGCCGCCACATGCACGCCGCCCGCGCCGATACGCACACGGACCGAGGTGTCGAAGTCGAACTCGGACATATAGTTCGGCCTGAAGTACGGACCTGCGACCAACGTCCCCGTCGAATTGAAGCGCCAAAGGGCCAGGTCGAGGGGGTCTTCCTCGCCCGTTCCCTTCGAGTAGCCCGCCACCCACAGGCCTTCCGAGTCCACGGCGATGCCATGCCCGCTGTCGAACCCTCCGCCGCGCGAATAAGTGGCCTTCAGAGAGAGCGTGCCCGCATGCGGGCAGAAGCGCCACAACGCGAGCTGCACCCCTTCCTCGCCGGCGGTCGCGCCCGATATCCACACCTCGCCTCCCGCATCGAGAGAGAAGTCCTCAAAACCCTCTCCGGTCGTGAAAGTGGCGCTGGACACGAGACTCCCCGCGGCATTGACCCGATAGACCGCGACCTGCGGCGCTTCGTACTCATTGGTCGACACGCCGACGGCGTACGCCAGGCCGGAGGAGAACGCGATGCTCCAGAAGCCGTCCAGCGCCCCCGGCAAGGTCGTCGAGCTGATCAGGGTCTCCCGATCGAACTGCGACAACCTCATGCTGCCGTTCTCCTCGAACACTTCCCACAATCTGCCGGCCGGGTCGGCGGCGATCGCGAAAGATTGGATGGGCAACCTCTCCACGACGGCCGTCGCCACATGGACGGCTTCTACGTTGCCCGCGACGTCCACGGCGTAGAAGTAGATGACGTGGGAGCCGCCGATGGGCAGCGGTACGGGGGAGGAGTATACGGACATCGAGGCGGTGGAGAAGGAGACGGGGTCTATGGCGTAGCGTATCTGGGAAACGCCGCTTACCGGCGCGCTAGAGAACGGCGGGTCCAAGGCCGAGAACGAAACATGCGCCGGCGCCGTGACGAAGAACTGCCCGAAAGTGGTCGTGACGGCGACGTCGAATTGGATGGTGGTGCGCGGAGCCAGGAGGTCATCTGCCGGGACCGGCACGGTCGGTCCGAACACGTTGAATATCGAAGAAAGCGAGGAGACGCGTGCGTTGACGTAGTTGGCGTTCGTGTTCGTGACCTGCTCGGCTAATTCCTCCTGCTGGCCCGACTCGTTGAACTGGTACAGCTTCAGCCAGGAATCACCGATTCCGGCTGCGGCGAGATTATTGTCCGAATAACAAAGTTTAAGCACGCCAGCCGGGCTGAACGTCGCCCCCGTGGGGTTCAGCCGCGTGCTCGGGCCACCCTCGACCATGCCGCCCGCCCGGAATACGCTTATCGCCTGATCATGGCCAGCTCCGCTCACACTCGAAGTGGCAGTTACGCTCGACACGTTCGACATGAAGCGGACCGGCCCCGCCGAGACGAAATAGTCAAATTCACGTAAGGCTACGCCGAAGCGGCTGGCTCCGTTCGTGCTAACGGCGACGCCGGCGCCGGTATCCGCGCCCAGTTCTGTATAGCCGCAGCCCCCGTTCTGGTCGTCAACAATGATCCTCCGGCGTCCAGAGGATCCAGACGAGATGCCGACATCGAGATTCACCGTATACGACCCCGTGAAGAAGCTGCTGCTACTGGGGATAATCTCGTATGTCGTGACCGATTCCGTCCCTCGATAACCTATTTCAGGTTCTTCCGTCCTAACATTCAGCGTAAAGAGTCCGTAGTCGGTCGCGGTCAGCCCCGAGATACTGACCCCTGGCGCCAGGGTCAACCCCGTCGTCCCCTCATAGACCGGGGCCCCTCCGCCCCCGGAGCCGACGTTCCCGAGCGAGACCCTCGCCGCGTAAATGGTCGGCACGAAAGTGACCGATGGCCGGAAATCCCAAACCACGAAGCACCGCGTTCCGTCGCTGCTCTTAGTCACGCAGTGCTCATCGAGTACCGTGATATGCGGCGTGCTCGTATCGACTTCTATCGTGATTTCGAGAGGGAATTCGAATTCTCCGCCCCCGTCAGGGCTGTTGTAAGAAGGATCGCCCTCCGCATCGACGAACACCGTGAACTCGATCTCCTCCGGACCGGCTCCGTTGATCCGCACGATACCGGCTTTCTGCGTGAACCCGATGGCCGCATCCACCGCTCTGGTCGCCGCTGGGATGCTGAAGAGCACCTCGGTGTTATCGTGGTCGTAGGTCGTCCCAGACATCGGGTCCTCGAAAGTTCCAAAAATCCCCACCCCGCCGGACGCGAACGCATGCTGAACACCACTGACGGTTACGGCGCCACTCGGCGGATCCGCGATGAAGTAGCCCGGAGAACCGGGAGACGCGCCCTGCATATCGAACACCTCATCGACGAAAGCCGGATTTATCTGCCCCACATCGAACGTAAGCTCCCCCGTCGCCACCGTTCCGGCCGAGTTGCGGGTGAAAACAGAACGAACTGTGGTGCCCGAACTAACGGTCAGCTCGGCGGATTCACCCCGTTCAAGCACGGCGGTGCTATTCAGAAAGATGGTCTCATTACCCCCGGCAGTATCCACGACCGTGGTGACGGTGAACGCCCCCTCCCCCACATGCCCACCCGCCGCACTGACCAACTCGATATCAGGCACAGCGACGACATCCCACTCACCCGAGCTACTTAAATCATTGTTATTCGTCGCCGTCACGCTGTGCTCGCCCAGCGCAAGCCCCACCCGCGTGACGATGACCGAAGAAGTCCCGGACGGCAGATCCGCCAGATTCAACCCGGTCGGGATCGTCGACTCCGTCGTGCCGGTGCCCTCAAATGAAATACTGGCCAAGCCGTAAACATTATCGGTGACCTCGATGATGGCGGTCCGCGTCGAATGAGAAATCTTTCCGGATGAATTGCCAGATATATTCATTCCAGAATGGCCGCCAGGACTCAGCTGGATGTTGGGACGATGGTTTGTGTTTACATAGAAGTTGATTGAAGCTGGACAGTTGGTTTCACCACGAATGCTGGTCCAACAGACGATGAGCTGGTGTTGGCCACCTGAGAGATTGCTCGGGGAAAGAGGGGTGGCGTCCGCTTCCCAACCGGTGTAAACAAAATCCTCCACACCTACCCCGTTTGGCCTTACGCCATTATGCTGTCCATTGGAATAAACCGGACCCTCGCCAAAGACTGTCACACTTGTATCTTGTGCCCCATTATTTTCAATGTCAGTTCGAAAAGGGTCGTGAGCGGTGGTCAAGCCTCCATAAGAAAAGGAGCGAATTCGGCCTGAAGAAGCCGGTGTGTCCACAAAAACTTCAAGCGATTCCAAATCTTTTCCCAGCGTGGAATCGAGCCGCACTTTTATGAGGGTGCTGGCCAGACTATTGGCGCTGACAACAAAACCGTTCGACCTGGCATTACCGCTCTGATCCAGAAAGGTCGCCGTGAACGATGAAGCTGCATGCGCGATGTGGGCTAGGGGGCTTGCACTAGTGCTCATATCGACGTGCATGTGTGGCGTGAACCCTCCGGACCCACCGGAAGGACCAATATTAGGGTGGGTCGTCGTATAGACCATCGAACTGGTCAGGATGTTGGCTGTACCCGCAGCATTCAACACCGGTTGACTACTAATTTGAATTTCGTCCCCTGCTTGAATGGCTATCGCATAATTGGCCTGCAGCGTCAGCCGATTCGCCCAATTTATAATCGCCAAGACATCCCCGTCCGTCCTGGCTAGCGTAAAGTCCCCGCTGTCGATAGGCAGCGTCGCACTTGAAAACATATGGAGATAACGAAAGTAATGGGCACCCGAAACCTCGACAATCAAAATGCCGCCGGCTTGAGGATTCAACGGGTCGGATAACGTCGAATACGATAAACGCGTAACACGGCCATCTTCAAGAAGGGGTATGGATAAATGCTCTGCACGGCTGTAATCAATAGCTCTGTGAAAATCCCGCGCACCGCTGGGCAGGATTCTTGGCCCAAAATCCGATGTGATGCCGAAACCTGGATCGGAAATCGTTTCGTGAGCTTGGGCCGATGCAACGACCAAGCAAAGAATCAGAAGACTATTTTGAAGAAGCGTGGGCATTTCACTTCTCAATCATCTCTTCCAATGCCTTGACGCCCGGATATCCGGGCTCCCAGATAAGTTTTTGAAACAGCCTCGTCTTAATCTTGATTTCGCGGTTTTGCCGACTCCTTACAGTCTGCTTCACCGTGTTGCCCTGACCAATGTATTTATATCCAGTCAACGTACCCATATCCCCAATTGACCAGTCGCGTCCTCCTGAAATATCGATCGTGAATTTCTGTTTGGTAGCCACCTCAACAACAGCAAGAGCATTCGGAGTTGCGTGGTCTTTAAAAGTTATCCATTTTCCAGATGGCGAGATCAGAAGCGTGTCCCAGCCAGAACGTGAAGTCGCCTGAAAGACAACACTGCAAGAGGAGTCCAGCAGGTACAGACGGTTTTCTGTCAGTGAAGTGTCATTTTTTAACTTCTCCGTTGATTCCAGACCTGGAACGTCGTTGTATTTTTCAAACTCCACTTCATCGAACCCATCTTCAACTGCCAACACAACGCTCCCTTTAGGCGCGATGGCAATAGGAGCCATCGGCGCATTCACTTCGCAGGAGATTGTGCCGTCCGCTCGATACCAAGTGATGCGCGAGGGTGCGGCTTTAATTCGATAAGGATTCCGCTCATCCAAATTCACATCTTTCGTATGAACTATCACGTTTGCATGATTATCGGAAGCCACTACGGTTGTGAAGCGGCGAAATCGAATTCCATGCTCTATCCGGTCGCCCGGATTCAAATCGATTTTCTTCTTCCCCTCGTTGAATACAACACTCACAACTCCAGATTCTTTGAGGTCTTTTTGCGAATGTTTGCGCGAATATTCACCCCTAATGATTTCAACGCCTGAGTTTTGGCCAACAACGACCCCAACTCCGTTGAAGATTAGGGACGTTAAAATAACGACGAAAATCATTAAGCGCTGCTCGTTTCTAAACAAAATTAACTCCCTCTCAGATCTGTCTGAATCCCATACTTATTGAACGCATCACAACCTACAGCTCCAACTATACATGGATTTGACTGAAGAGCAATCAAAACGCGCCCACTTATTATTTTTCCCATCTAGTAAAAGCCTGAGGAGTATATCCCCACTTCTCATTACGTCAAGGCCTAAACAGAGTATAGTTACAATTATTGTAGACCCACTTTGTGCTTGGGCCCCGCAAAATGCACGCAGGTGGCCGTCGGCTCCAATCAACGGCTTTGAAGTGGCGAGGAATGAGCCGTTGCGGCTGAAATGGTAAAATCCTGCGCGTGAGAGCCGTACTCCCCCTCTTCCTTATATTACTCGCCGCGTGCCGCGAGGAACCTATCGTCCGCATCATCACGCCGAAGGAGACTCCTGCTCCCTCGGCCGGCGCGATGGCGGCGCCCGCGAGCCGTGGATTGCGCTGGGTGACGCCTAAGGGCTGGACCGAGCGCGGGGCCGATGGGATGCGCGCGGCGACGCTCAAGCCGCCGCAGGGCGGAGAGGTCACGGTCATCGCCTTGCCGGGAGACGTGGGCGGCGAGCTGGCCAACGTCAATCGCTGGCGCGGGCAGATCGGGTTGGCGCCGATGGGCGAGGCCGAGCTCGCGGGTGGGCGGACGCAGCTGCACTCGCGCGCGGGCGCGGTGTCGGTGTACGATTTCACGGGCTCGGGGACGCCGCAGACGCGGCTGGTGGCGGGCGTGCTGCGGGCGAGCGGGACGAGCTGGTTCTTCAAGCTGATGGGGCCGCAGGACGCGGTCGCCGCGGCGCGTCCGGCGTTCGTCGAGATGCTCAAGGGGCTCCATGGCGATTGAGCTGAAGGACTGGCTCCGGCGCCTGGGCGACGTGAAGGTCACCCTCGTCTGCCTGGTCCTGCTGATGGTGCTCGTGCTGGCGTGCACGCTCGCGCAGGTGAACCTGGGCACGGACCTCGCCATGAACGCGGTGATGCGGACCTTCCTCGTCTGGTGGAAGCCGGAAGGCTCCACCTGGTCCCTTCCCGTCTTCCCGGGCGGCGGGCTGGTCGGCGCGGTCATGCTGGTCAATCTGCTGGCGCGGCTGTGCTATCTCGAGCGCAGCCGCCGCAAGGCGGGCATCTGGCTCGTCCACGCCGGACTCGTCATCCTTTTCGCGGGCGAGTTCGCCAGCGCCTTGCTCCAGGTCGAGGCGCACATGCCCATCGAGGAAGGGCAGACCCGCAACTACACCGAGAGCTTCCGTCTGATGGAGCTGGCGGCCATCGACACGACCGATGCGCAGTCCGACGATTCGCGCCTCATCCCCGAATCCCGCCTCAAGCGCCGCAAGGTCGTGCTGG
>CAZTZW010000034.1:0-13761 GCA_964618085.1 uncultured Elusimicrobia bacterium | reverse complement strand
CCACAACTTCGACGTGCGCAAGCAGCTGCTCGACTACGACAACGTCATGAACAAGCAGCGCGAGGTCGTCTACTCGCTGCGCGACACCGTCCTCTTCGGCGACACCGTGACCGACAAGGTCCACGCCATGATCGCCGAGGACATCGCGGACCAGGTCGCCCTGTCGCTCAAGGACGGCAAGGACGCGCGCACCTGGGACCTGCCCGCGCTGGCGGCCTACCTCGAGCGCACCTTCGGCATCGTGTGGACGCCGTCGGAGAACGACGTGCTGCGCATGGGCAAGGACGTGCTCGCCGCGGAGCTGGCCAAGAGCGCGCTGGAGGTCTACTCCAAGCGCCCCGCCGACTTCGAGGGCTGGGACTTCCGCGACGTCGAGAAGATGGTCATGCTCCAGATGATCGACAAGTCCTGGAAGGGCCACCTCTACGACCTCGACCACCTCAAGAAGTCCATCGGCCTGCGCTCCTACGCCCAGAAGGACCCCAAGATCGAGTACCAGAAGGAATCCTTCCGGCTCTTCGAGTCCATGCTCGGCCGCATCCGCGAGCAGACCGTCGAGTACCTCTACAAGGTCGAGGCGCCCAAGGCCCCGCCGCCGCCTCCGATGCCCGAGACGCCGCCCGCCGGCGAGCCGCTCGAGCACGCGGCCGAAGAGGCCGCCTCCCTGCGCCCGTCCAAGCCCGCGGCTCCGGGGCGCGGCATGCTGTCGGCCCCCGCCGCCGTCCCGACCGAGATCCAGAAGATCGGACGCAACGACCCTTGCTACTGCGGCTCCGGCAAGAAATACAAGAAGTGCCACGGGGCCGGCGCGGGAGACTAGCCGCATGCTGAGCGCCGCCGTCGGAGGCGCTCTCCTCGCCGCGACGTTCCCGCCGTACGGGGTCTGGCCTCTCGCCTTCGCCGCGCTGGCGCCCCTGTTCCACTTCGCCAACGGCAGCGGCGTCCGCCGGGCCGCCCTGGCGGGAGGCGCGGCGGGGCTGGGCTTCCACCTCGCCGCCTTCTCCTGGATCTACACGACATGCCGCTACGCGGGCATCGCCGCGCCGGCGGCGGCCTTCGTCTGGCTGCTGATGGCGGCCGTCCTCGCCCTTCCCTGGGCCGCGGCAGCGGCGCTGGGCCGCCGTCTCTCTCTGGAGACCCCGCGCGCCCTGCGTCCCTTCGTCTGGGCCGTCGTGTGGACGGCGGTCGCCGTGGCCGGCGAGCGGTGGACGCCGCGCATGCCCGCCGACTTGCCGGCCAACATGCTGTGGGGGAACCTCGCCTGGCTCCAGTCCCTTTCTTGGGGCGGGCCGCACCTGCTGGGCTTCCTCCTCGTCCTGGTCAACGCGTCCTTGGCCGAATCCTGGCTCGACGCGCGCGAGGAGCACGGCGCGGCCTCCGTCATCCCGCTGTCCTGCGGCCTGGCCGCCTTCGTCCTGCTGGGCGTCCACGGGACCTGGACCTTGGTGAACCGGCCGTCGGAAGGACCCACGGCTCGCGTGGAGCTCCTCCACCCCGAGGTGGACCAGTACGAGAAGTGGAGCCGCGACAAGACGGCCGACGTGTGGGCGAACCTGGGCGAGCTCCTCGACCGGCCCCGTCCCGCCGCCCCGGCCCTCGTCGTCTGGCCGGAGACCTCGGTGCCGCGCTGGGGCGCGCCGGAAGCCGAGCCCGTCCCCGAGGCCGCCGCGGCCGCGAAGCGCTCGGGCGGCGCCCAGCTCGTGGGCCTCGTCGCGCACGCCGCCGACGGCGCGCACAACGCCGCCCAGCTCGTCGCGGACGACGGGAGCCTGCTGGGCGTGTACCGCAAGCGCGAGCTGGTGCCCTACGGCGAGTACGTCCCTTTCCGTTCCCTCATCCCGCGCTGGGCCGTGGACCGCTGGTTCAACATCCTCGACCGCTTCGAGGACATGGCGCCGGGCGCCGAGGAGCAGCGCCTGCTCGACACGGCATGGGGCAAGGCGTCGGTCACCATCTGCTACGAGGCGCTGTTCCCGCGCTGGGCGCTGCTGGACGCCGAGCTCGGCGCGCGCGTCATCGTCAACGTCACCAACGACGGCTGGTACCGCAGCACGGACCAGCCCGCCCAGCACTTCCACGTCAACGCGCTGCGCGCGGTGGAGACGCGCTCCTGGCTGCTGCGCTCGGCCAACGGCGGCGTCTCGGGCGTCATCAGCCCGTGGGGCGAGGTCTTCGCCAGTCTTCCCGAGGGCGCGCGCGGGCGCTTGGACGCCGAGGTGCCGACGACGGACCTGTGGCCCGAGGGCTCGTGGTACGTCCGCCGCGGCGACCTGACGGGCACGGCGTGCCTGCTGCTGACCGGCCTCCTCGTCCTCCTCCGTCTCGCCGCTCGCCGCGCATGAAGCCCCGCGTCGTCTACTCCCCGAAGTACGACGTCTCCTACGACGGCCACGTCTTCGCCGCCAGGAAGTTCGCCTTGGCCGCCGCGGCGCTGGCCCCGAAGACGGAGCTCGTCGAGCCGGCGGAGCCGTCGCGCGAGGACCTGGAGCGCGCCCACGCCCCGGCCTGGGTCGACAAGCTCTACTCCGCCGCGCTCACGGCCGCCGAACGCGAGCGCCTGGAGCTGCCCTTCGACCCGGTCATCGCCGGCGCGCACCGCCTGGCGGCGGGGGGGACGCTGTTGGCCGCGCGGCACGCGCTGGAGACCGGCGTCGGCCTTCACGCCGGCGGCGGCGCGCACCACGCCTGCCGCGGCCACGGCGAGGGCTACTGCGCGGTCAACGACCTGGCGGTCGCCGTCCTGGCGCTGAAGGCCGAGGGCCGCGTGAAGCGCGCCGCCGTCATCGACCTCGACGTGCACCAGGGCAACGGCACGGTCGACATCCTCGCCGGCGACGCGGACGTCTTCACCTTCTCCATGCATCAAGGCGACCTGTACCCGACGCCGAAGGCGAAGGGGTCGCTCGACATCGAGCTGAAGGCCGGGACGGGGGACGCGGAGTATTACGACATACTGGGACACGCCCTCCCGAAGGTGCTGGCCTTCAAGCCGGACCTCGTCGTCTACCAGGCGGGCGCGGACGTCTGGGAGAAGGACCGCCTGGGCGGCCTGAAGCTCACCGAGCGCGGCATCCTCGACCGCGACAACGCGGTGCGCGAGGCCTGCCGCGTCCACGGCGTGCCCGTGGCCGTGACCTTGGGGGGCGGCTACGGTCCCACGCCCGAGGACACGGCGCGCCTGCACGCCGCGACCCTGCGGCTGTTCGCCGGGATTTCATAGAATAGCCTCCGCCATGTTCACGGAGACGGCCGGCAAGATCGACGAGGTGCGCGCGACGCTGGAGAAGGTCGCGCGCCTGCTCGACCTCAACAAGCTCAAGAAGGACATCGCCGCCCGGGAAGCCGAGGCGGGCGACCCCGCTTTCTGGACCGATACCGCCAAGGCCAAGAAGAAGCCCAAGGAGCTCAACGACCTTAAGAAGGCCCTCTCCGAGTACGAGAAGGCCGTCTCGGCCGTCGACGACCTCAAGGCGCACTGCGAGCTGGCCTCCGAGGCGCAGGACGAGGCCGAGATCAAGGAGGTCGCCAAGCACATCGGCGACGCCGAGAAGCTCGTGCGCGCGATGGACATCCGCCTCAAGCTCTCCGGGGAGTTCGACAAGGACGACGCCATCATCAGCCTGCACGCCGGCGCCGGCGGCCTCGAGGCCTGCGACTGGGCCGACATGCTCTGGCGCATGTACCAGCGCTGGGCCGAGCAGCACGGCTACGAGATCGCCGTCACTGACATGGCCAAGGGCGACGGCGCCGGCATCAAGAGCATCGAGGCCTTCGTGCGCGGCCCCAACGCCTACGGCCTGCTCAAAGGGGAGATGGGCGTGCACCGCCTGGTCCGCATCTCGCCCTTCGACGCCAACAAGCGCCGCCATACCTCCTTCGCCGCGCTCGACGTCATGCCCGACATCGAGGACGACATCGACATCGAGGTGAAGGAGTCGGACATCGAGCTCGAGACCTACCGCGCCGGCGGCGCCGGCGGCCAGAACGTCAACAAGGTCGAGACCGCGGTGCGCATCCGCCACAAGCCCTCCGGCCTCGTGGTCGCCTGCCAGACCGAGCGCTCCCAGCTGCAGAACCGCATGAACGCCCTGCGCATGCTCAAGGCCAAGCTGTACCAGATCGAGCTGGACAAGAAGCGCTCGGCCGCCGAGAAGCACTACGGCGAGATGGGCGACGTGGCCTGGGGCCACCAGATCCGCTCCTACGTCTTCATGCCCTACCAGATGGTCAAGGACCTGCGCACCGGCGAGCAGACTTCCCAGATCGCCTCCGTCATGGACGGCGACCTCGACGCCTTCATCGAGTCCTACCTGTCCTGGCTGGCCGCCGGCAAGCCTCCCCGCGACCGCTCCGGCGGCGACGAAGATTGACAAAGGGGACAGGCACCTAGGTCAACTTTCCGGAAAGTTGACCTAGGTGCCTGTCCCCTTTGTCATCTGGGTCTCGACGGGGGCGGGAAAGCCTGTTACAGTACGGGTATGAGCCCCTCTTTGACGCGCGAACGCCCCGTCCTCAAAGCCCAGCCCAAGCAGGGCCTGGAAGACCTCGTGCCCCGCTGCTTCGCCGAGACGCACAAGCTGTTCCCTCTGTCGCTCGACGGGGAGACGCTCTCGGTCGCCATGGCCGACCCGGACGACGGCAAGACCGCGGACCTGCTGCGCCTCATCACGCGCTGCGAGCTGAGGGTGTTCAGCGCCTCGCCCGCCGAGATCGCTCACGCGATCGACGAGTTCTACCCGGTCCCTTAGCTCTCGGGCAGAGGCCGGAAGGGCAGGCCGTGCACGGCCACCAGGTGCTCGCGCAAGGGTTGCCACGCCGCGCGCCCATGGTCGAACACGTCGTGCCACAGCCGCCGCTCGTCCGATGACAGGAGGGGCGACTCGAGCATGGCGGGCGGGCCCTGCTGGATCCAGCCCTGCAGCTCGCGGGCCGTGGCCTCGTCGAGGCAGTCGCCCTTCATCGTCGCCAGCGCGCCCGTGACGGGCATGCCGCACTCGATGAGCTGGGCCGCGACGTAGGCGAAGTAGCGGGGCTGGCGCGCCAGGTCCTCGTCATCGAGCGCGGCGCCGTCCTCTCGGGCGACGAGCGCCTCGAAATGCCCGACGAACTCCAGCAGGCCGGCGGCCAGCGCCTCCAGGAGGATGGCGCGCTGCGGGCGGGGTAGAGACGCCGCGATGATGAGCCCGTTGACGAGGTACAGCGGGCGGAAGCGCGCGGCGGCGAGATGCCCGGGTACGTCGCTTTGGCGCGGCAGCACCTTCATCAGCGCCGCGTACACGCCGGCGGTCTCGCCGATGGGGGACGGCGCCTTGAAGCGCGAGAGGTCCTTGGCGCGCGACGCTTCTTCCAGTACGCGGGCGATCTCGAGGATGTCGGCGCGGACGGCCATGCCTGATTCTAGCTAACCGCGCAGCAGGGCGGACCAGGCGGCGTCGAGCGCGCGGCGGCGGGCCGTGCCCCAGGAAGCGACCCGCTCGCGCTCGGCGGTGAGCGCGGCCCAGTCGGGCTTGCCGGGCGCGCCCGGGTAGTTGGGCAGCTGGGGAGCGGCCACGACCTTGGGAGCGCCGACGCGGGCGCGGGCCTTCTCGGCGACGGCGCGATAGGCGGTGCGGAACGGCACGCCGGCCTTCACCGCGTTGACGGCCTCGTGCGTGGCGAGCAGGTCTTCGGTGACGGCGGCGGCGCAGGCCTTCTCGTCGACCTTGATGGAGCCGGGCAGACGCGCGGCCATGTCGAGCATGGCGGCGAGCGTGTCGAGGGAGGCCAGCAGCGGACCCTTGGTGAGCTGGTAGTCGCGGTGGTACCCCGACGGCATCGCGCCGACCATCAGGAGCTGGTTGAGCCAGCCCGGGAACAGCGCGGCCTTGGCGCGGGTGAGCTCGGCCACGTCGGGGTTCTTCTTCTGCGGCATGATGCTCGAGCCCGTGGTGAAGGCGTCGCCGAGCTTCATGAAGCCGAACTCGGCCGTGGTGTAGAGCGAGAGGTCCCAGGCCAGCACGCCCAGGTCTCGGGCGACGAGGGCCAGAGCGGAGACGACGGCGGCCTCGACGCGGGGGCGGGCGCTCTGTACGCGCAAAGTGTTGCGCTGGACCTTGGAGAAGCCCAGGCGCTTGGCGACGGCCTCGCGGTCCAAGGGCAAGGTGACCCCGTAGCCGGCGGCCGAGCCCAGCGGGCAGGCGTCGACCTCCTCGTAGGCGCGGCGCAGGGTCTCCATCCCCTCGACCAAGGCCTCGACATGGGACGCGGCCCAGTGGCCGAGCGTGGTCGGCATCGCGCGCTGGAGGTGGGAGTAGCCCGGGATGAAGACGTCCTGGCGCTTCTCGGCGAAACCCTGCCAGGCGGCGGCGGCGGCCGCGGCGGAGGCGTGGAGCGCGGCGAGGCGGTCGAGCAGGCAGAGACGAAGGTCGACCTGCACCTGGTCGTTGCGCGAGCGTCCGGCGTGGATCTTCCCGCCAAGCTCGCCCAGCGCCGCGGTCAGCGCCTGCTCGACGGCGGTGTGGATGTCTTCCTGCTCGCGCGTCACCGTGAAGGATTCGTCCTTGAGCAGGCGGGTCAGCTCCTTGCGCAGGGCGGAGAGCTCCTTCTTCGTGAGCACGCCCGCGGCGACGAGGCCCTCGGCGTGCGCCAAAGAGCCGTACACCTCATAGGCGAGCAGGCGCGCGTCGAGCGCGGGGTCGTCGCCCACGGTGTAAGCCTCCACGGCGGAATCGAGCGGGGCCGACGTCTGCCAGAGCTTCTTCATTTCCCTTCCTCGAAATAGCGGCGGATGAGCCCCTCGTAGAACGTCACGCCCGCCTCGAGCTCGGCCACCTCGAGGTACTCGTCGGGCGTGTGCGAGCGCTTGGAGACGCCGGGGCCTGCCTTGACCGTCGGGATGCCCTTGAGGAACACCCAGTCGGAGAGGGTCGGCGAGCCGTAGGCCTTGCCCGTCGGGTTGGCGGCGAGCGCCGCCTTCACGATGGGGTGCGCGGGGTCGGTCTCGACCGAGTTCAGGCGGTTGGAGCGCACGCTCACCGTTCCCTCGACCGAGCGCTTCACCAGCGCGATGATGTCCTCGGGAGACACCGAGGGGACGGTGCGGATGTCGACGACGAGCTTGCAGGAATCGGGGATGACGTTGTGGCGCTGGCCGCCGGAGATCTGGGTCACATGCAAAGACGTCTTGCCGAGCACGCCGTGCTCGCCCGGGATGCGGAGCTTGGATAATGCGAGCACGTCGCGTGCGGCGGCCTCCACCGCGTTGACGCCTCCGCCCCAGGCCGCATGCGCGGAGCGACCGGCGGCCGTTACCTCCAGCAGCAGGAGTCCTTTCTGGGCCACGGCGGGCGAGAGGCCGGTCGGTTCTCCGACCACCGCCGCGTCGGGCCGGGGCAGGTCGGGCAGGAGCTTCTCCAGCCCCTGGCCCAGCACTTCCTCCTCGCAGGAGAACGCCAGCATGACCTTGCCCTTGGGCGCCTTCGACTGGAAGGCCGCGGCGGCGCCGAGCAGCATGGCGGTCAGGCAGCCCTTGGCGTCGTTGGAGCCGCGGCCGTAGAGCTTGCCGTCGACGATCTCGGCCTTGAGCGGGTCCATCGTCCAGCCGCCGCCCACGGGCACCGTGTCGGTGTGCGAGTTCAGGAGCAGGAGCGGGCCCTCGCCGCCGTCGAGCGTCGCGACCACGTTGCGGCCCCGCACCTCGGGCTCCAAGCCGAGCTCGCGCATGGCGTCGGCCACGCGCGCGACCACGGCCTCCTCCTTCCCGCTCTCGGAGGGGGTGCGGACGAGTTCCTGCAGGAGCTCGACGGACTTCACGCCGGGACGCTCTCCGGGGCCAGCTCGGTGACCTGGTAGACCTGCTTCTCGCGGCGCTCCACGATCATCGTGCCGCAGCCCGCGTTGGTGAACACCTCGCGCAGGAGGGCGCCGGGCTTGAGGCCGTTGATGATGTGGGTGCGGCGCACGCCGCCCTTGAGCGCGCGAGCGCAGGCGTCCACCTTGGGCAGCATGCCGCCGGTGAGGCGGCCGGCCTGCTTGAACTCCTCGATCTCGTCGAGGTCGGTGTAGGAGACCAGGCTGTCGGGGTTGCCGACGTCCTTGAGCAGGCCCTCGGTGTCGGTGACGACGATGAGCTTCTCGGCCTTGAGAGCGCGCGCCACGGCCTCGGCGACCGAGTCCGCGTTGATGTTGAGCACGCCGCCCTCGGCGTCGGCGCCCAGGCAGGCGATGACGGGGGTCATGCCGCCGTCGAGCAAGGTCTGCAGGACCTTGGGGTCGACGGACTCGATGTCGCCCACGAAGCCGTAGTCCACGGCGCCCACGGCGCGCTTCTTGGCCACGATGAGTCCCGCGTCCACGCCGGAGACGCCGACGGCGGGCGTCTCGTGCGCTCGGAAGGTGGCCAGGATGTCGATGTTGAGCTGGCCGCCGTAGACCATCTTGGCGACCTCGAGGGTCGAGGCGTCGGTGACGCGCCGGCCGTCGACGAGCTTGGGCTCCAGGCCCAGGCGCTTGGAGAGCTCGGTGGCCTGGGAGCCGCCGCCGTGCACGAGCACGACGCGGATGCCGACCTGCTGCAGAAGGCAGACGTCCTCGACCAAGGCGTCGAGTAGGTCGCGGCGGGCGACGACGCGCCCTCCGACCTTCACGACGAAGACCTTCCCCTTGTAGAGGCGGATGTAGGGGATGGCCTGCTTGAGCATGAGGGGCGAGTCGGTCATCGGGCGTGTCTCCTGGAGGCGGCGTTGGTCGCGGGCTGGGGGGCGAGCATGTGCAGCAGGACGGCTTTGGCGGTATGGAGGCGGTTCTCGGCCTCGTCGACGACGACGGACCACGGCCCGTCGAGGACCTCGTCGGCCACGACGAGGTTGCGGCGCACGGGCAGGCAGTGCATGAACAGGGCGTCCGAGGTACGCTTCATCTTATCGGCGGTGATGAGCCACTTCTTCCGGAACGCGGGGTCGTCGGAAGGGGCCTTTCCGTAATGAGCGATGGAACCCCAGGACTTGCCGTAGACGACGTGCTGGCCGTCGAAGGCGGCGGGGACGTCGTCGGTGACCTTGAGCGTCGTGCCGGCGGCGGCGCAGTTCGCTTTCACGCGCGCCATCACCTCGGGGTCGAGGTCGTAGCCCTCGGGGCGGGCGATGGTCACGTTCATGCCGGCCATCGAGGCCATCTCGACGGTCGAGTTGGGCACGGCCATGGGCAGGGCCTTTATATGCGGCGCCCAGGAGAGCAGGAAGTTCTTGCCCGCGGGCTTCATGCGCTCGCGGATGGTCATCAGGTCGGCCAAGGCCTGGCAGGGATGTCCGCTCGCGGACTCCATGTTCACCACGGGCACGGTGGAGTACTTCCGGAAGGCGGCCAGCGCCTTCTCCTGGCGGTCCTCCTCCCAGGAGAGACCGGTGGGGAAGGAGCGCAGGCCCAAGGCCGCGACCATGCGCCCGAGCACGGGCACGGCTTCCTTCAGGTGCTCCGCGGCCGCGCCGTCCATGACCACGCCCTCGACGGACTCCATGCCCCAGGTGCCGCCCGAGCCGAGGCTGAGCGTGAGCGGATGGCCGCCCAACTCGTTGGTGGCGACGTTGAAGGACACCTGCGTGCGCAAGGACGGGTTCATGAAGCAGAAGGCCAGGCTCTTGCCGGCGAGCGCGGTCGAGGGGACGCGGCGCGCCTTGAGCGCGAGCGCCTCGTCCACCAAAGCGTTCAGTTCGTCGGGCGTGAAGTCCTTGAGGTGGGTGAAATGCCTCACGCGAGGGCCTCCGCCAGGGCGTCGCGCAGCCGGCCGAGCTCCGCCTCGCCCACGGTCAGCGGGGGGAGCAGGCGGATGACGTTCGGCTCGTCGGCGCCGCCGACCAGGATGCGCTGGGAGAGGAGGTGCTGGCGAGCGGCCTTGGAGGGCCGGTCGAGCACGATTCCGAGGAGCAGTCCCTTGCCGCGTATCTCGACGATGCCGGGCATGGTGAAGGTCTTGCGGACGAAGGCTTCCATCTTCGCCGCGTTTTCCCATAGTTTCAGCCGAGTGATAGTCCCCAGCGTCGCTGAGATGGCCGCGCAGGCGAGCGGTCCGCCGCCGAAGGTCGAGCCGAGCTCTCCGGGCTTCACCTTGGCCGCGACTTCCGGGGCGACCAAGACGGCGCCCGCGGGCACGCCGGAGGCGATGGCCTTGGCGAAAGTCTGCATGGAGGGTCGTGCACCGAAGAGATGCCGCGCCGAAGGCGCGCCGATGCGTCCCAGCCCGGTCTGCACCTCGTCGAAGACGAGCAAAGCGCCGTGCTTCTCGCAGACTTTCTGTAGTCCCTGAAGATATCCGTTCGTCGCCGTCGTGCAGCCCTGGACGCTCTGGATCGGCTCCAACAAAAACGCCGCCGCACCCTCCAAAGCCTTATCGGCCGCGGACAAGTCGTTAAAAGGAACGTGCGTGATGTCCGCCCCGAGTCCGGGCAGGTTCTTCCGGTACTTCAGGCCGGTCGCCGCGATGGCCGCCGCCGTCCGCCCGTGGAACC
The DNA here is from genome assembly GCA_964618085.1 of uncultured Elusimicrobia bacterium. Lineage (GTDB taxonomy): Bacteria > Elusimicrobiota > Elusimicrobia > UBA1565 > UBA9628 > GWA2-66-18. The sequence goes on along the minus strand of CAZTZW010000034.1, from coordinate 3,280 downwards.
CGCCCTCGGCGCAGACGACCTTGGCGCGTCCCGTGACGGAGCGGGCGATGCGCATCGCGTTCTCGTTGGCCTCGGCTCCGGAGTTGCAGAAGAAAACCTGGGAGCCCGTCTCGCCGCACAGGTCGACCAAGGCCTTGGCGGCCTCGGCGCGCGCGCGGCTGTAGACGAGGTTCGAGTAGAAGAGGAGCTTGCGCGACTGGCGCGTCAGGGCGGCCGACACTTCCTCGGGGCTGTGTCCGATGGCCGCCACCGCGTGGCCGCCGTACAGGTCGAGGTACTTGTTCCCGGCCTCGTCCCACACGTAGCAGCCCTCTCCGCGCTCGAGCACGAAGGGGAACTTCTCGTAAGTGGGCAGGAGGTAGCGGTCCTCCAGCGCCCGCGACTCGCTCATGAGTTCCGCGCTCACGGGTAATGCCCCGCGACGTCCAGGCCCGTGCCCTCGTCCCAGCCCATCATGACGTTCAGGTTCTGGATGGCCTGGCCCGAGGCGCCCTTGACCAGGTTGTCGATGGCGGCGATGACACCGATGCGGCCGTCCTGCACGGCGACGAAGAGGTCGCAGTGGTTGGAGCCGACGACCGCGCCGAGGGTGGGCGGTTCCTCGACCATGCGCACGAAGCGGCTCTCGCCGTAGGCGGCCTTGTAGAGGTCCAGGACCTTGGCTTCGTTCCAGCCCTTCGGCGCCTCGATCTGGCAGACGGCGTAGATGCCGCGGGCGAAGGGGCCCGAGAGCGGGATGAGCGAGAGGGTCAGCGCCTTCTTGCCCGAGAGGTCCGCGAGGATCTGCTCGATCTCGGGGACGTGTTGGTGGGTGAAGGGCTTATAGGCCTTCAGGTTGGCGTGGCGGATGGGATGGTGCGTGATGAGCGACGGGTTCGCGCCCGAGCCCGAGGAGCCCGTGATGGCCGTGACCGAGACGACGCCGGAGACGCCGGCCTTGGCCAGCGGGCCGAGCGCCAAGGCGGTGGCCGTGGCGAAGCAGCCCGGGTTGGCGATGTGCCGGGACTTGGCGATCTGCTTGCGGTTGAGCTCGACCAGGCCGTAGGCGAAGTCCTTGAGCAGCTCGGGGGCCTTGTGGGTGCGGGTGTACCACTTCGGGTACAGGCCCGCGTCCTTGAGGCGGAAGTCGGCCGAGAGGTCGATGATGCGCAGCTTCTTGCCGGCGTGGCTGATGATGGCGGGGACGTCGCGCATGGAGTCGCCGTGGCCGCCCGCGATGAACAGGCAGTCGAGCTTGGAATAGTCGAGCTTCTGGGTGAAGTTCAGCCCGGTGCGTCCGCGCAGGTTCGGGTGCGCCATGAACACCGGCCGTCCCGGGTACGTGGAGGACTTCACCTGAGCGATCTCCACCTTGGGGTGGCTCAGCAGCAGGCGGATGAGCTCGCCGCCGGTGAATCCCGCCGCGCCTTCGATGCCGACCTGGAGCTTCTTCATTTCTTCGCGCCTCCGAAAACGGACTGTTCCACGAACGAGCCGAGAGCTTCATACTCGATGCGGGCGTTGAGGGCCTTCACCCCGATCTGCCCCTCGATGAACTCCTTGCCGACCGCGTTGTCGGTGGCCGGGCCGGAGATGAGGCTGACCTCGCGCTTGAAGCGGTTCTTGAACAGCTCCACCGCGCCCCAGGCCGAGACCGGGTCGTTGGCGCACAGGATGTGCGCCGAGGCGGCGCCCATCAACTCATCGTCATGCAGGATCTCCTGCACGCCGTATTCGCCGAGGATGCCGTCGCCGAGCTCGATGACGAGGACGTCCGGCTCCTCCTTGTTCAGCTCGTTGATGAGGCCCTTGGCCACGGGCACGGAGACCTTGCCGGTCGTCGAGACGACGCCCGCGTCGGTGAAGGAGATGCTGCGCATCGCGCCGCGGTCGACCATGCTCATGGTGTCGCGCAGGAGCGAGACGCCGGTGAGCTTGGCGCCGCAGACCTTGTAGCCCTTCTTGTCGAGCCAGCGGATGATCTCGCCGCAGGCGAAGGTCTTGCCCGCGTTCATGCAGGTGCCGGCGACGTAGACGATGGGGGCGGAGGGGAGGAGCTTGTCCGCCCACGCGACCGCGGTGGTCTTGATGGAGGCGGGCACGCCCACGCGCTCGCCGAGGTGGGGGAAGGCGAGGATGGAGCCCAGCACCTCGGCCTGCAGGGGCTTGCCCAGCTCGATGTTCACCGAGGTGCACTTGCCGATGACGCCGCCGAGGTTGAGGATGTCCAGGCGGTCGCCCACCTTGACCGAGTCGGGCACGACGCCCGCGTAGCCGCGCAGGGCGCGCCGGGTGCCGAGCACGCCGGCGATGACGTCGCCGTCGTTGAGCTGGATCATCCGGCCGTGGCAGTCCTCCAGCGTGTTGTAGGTGTTCTTCTGGCCGTGCACGCGCACGGCGAGCACGGTCCCTTCCTGGGCCGGGATGTCGGAGGAGACCAGGACTTCCCGCGCGATGCGGGCGTTGCGCGTCGTGGAAGCTATTTTATCGAGAACGACTTTCATCGGGCTGCCTCCAGGGCGCGAGCGCGCGCCGCCAAAGTCATCGGGAGGGCGTGGAGCTTGGAGAAGCCCGCGGCCTCGTCGCCCGTCCACAGCTTGGTCGTCTCGCCGTAGGCCGCGGCGCTGGAGACCATGCTGAAGGGGCTCTTCACCCCCGTGACCTCGAAGCGGCCCGGGCGCAGGCGCAGGCGCGCCTCGCCGGTGACCGTGTGCTGGCTCGAGGCGATGAGGGCCTCGATGTCGCGCATGACGGGGTCGAAATACAGGCCTTCATGCAGCATCTGGCCGTAGAAGTCGCCGATCTGCGCCTTCCAGAAGGACTGCCAGCGCGTGAGCACCAGCTTCTCGAGCTCCTGGTGCGCGGCGATGAGCATGAGCGGCGCGGGAGCCTCGAAGCCGATGCGGCCCTTGATGCCGAGGATGGTGTCGCCCATATGTATCCCTCGGCCGCAACCGTACTTGCGGCCGAGGGAATGGAGTTTCTGGACGAGAGAAACGCCGCCCATGGCCTTGCCGTCGAGGGAGCACGGCACGCCTTTATCGAAACCGACCACGACGTCCAACGACGCTTCGGGAGCCGTCTCGGTCGCCGTCGGGAAGGCCGAATCCGGGATCTCCGACCACGGGTCGTGCGTGGCGCCGCCGCCGACGGTGGTGCCCCAGAGGCCGGCGTTCACCGAATAGGCCGTCGTCTTCGCGGGCACGGACACTCCGGCCTTCGCCAGATAATCAGTCTCCTGCTGCCGCGACCAGCCGAGGTCGCGGATGGGGGCGTGGACCTTCACGCCCGGCAGGAGCAC
>CAZTZW010000033.1:0-13790 GCA_964618085.1 uncultured Elusimicrobia bacterium | reverse complement strand
GGCGTCGACGTACTTCTGCTGGTTGGCCGTGCGCGGGCGCACCACGCGTCCCGCGTGCGTGCGGAACAGGCCGTCCTCGGGGAGGGAGGGCGACTCGATGTTCAGCGGCTCGAAGCCGCGCGGGTCGGCGGGCGCCGCGCGGCGGCGCAGGGCGTCGAGCTCCTCGCGCAGGCGCTTGGACGCCTTCTCCACGCGCGACGCGCTCCCCTTCAAGGTGACGGTCATCTCGCCGGTGGAGGCGTCCTGGCGCAGGATGATCTCCACGCCGAAGTCGCGCTCGAACTCGCGCAGGCGCGAGTCCTGCTCGCCCAGGAGGCGGACCGCTTCGGGAGCGTCGTTGAGACGGATCTGCCGGGTCGTCATGGCGAGCCTATTCTAGCGTTTTGTTAACAAAGGGGTCAGACCCCTTTGTTAACTTATGGGAGAGCGGCTTCGGCGAGGCCGAGGCGCTCGCCCAGGGCGCGGCAGGCGTCCTTGGCGGGGCTGGGACCGGGGGCGGCCGCCGCCAGGGCGCGGCTCCAGCGCTCCTGGACGTCGCGCAGGCGCCAGACGCCGCGCAGCAGGCCCGCGGCCCACAGGGCGTCGAGCCAGCGCAGGGCCGCGGAGACCTTGGCGTCGGTGGAGTCGGCCACGGCGGCCTCCAGGCGCAGGTAGAGGCGCTCCTCGAGCTCGCCCACCCACGGCAGCTGCTCGGGGAGGAAGGCGCGGCCGGGAGCCTGGTCGAGCAGGTCCAAGACGACGTCGTCCGAGACCGCGCCGCGGCGCAGGGCCATCATGGCCTCGGTCCAGCGGTTCATGAACGTCGCGCGGTCGGCGGTCAACGCGCCTTCGGAGACCACGGCGCGGAACATCTCCCCGCGCTCGTCGGTGAGCACCGCGTCCACGCCCTGGGCCGGGCCGAAGCGCGCGTCGAGGGCGGCGCGGAAGTCGTCGTCGGACAGGCGGATGAAGGCCTCGCTCAGCCAGGCCGTGTCGAGCGAGCCCTGCTCCTGGGGCTGGAGCCAGACCGAGAAGTCCAGGCGGTCGCGCCGGTGGACCACGGCCCACCACTTGCCGGACTCGCGCGTGCCGGGCCGCTCCACCAGCACCGGCCGCGTGGACAAGGACGGGCGGCGTCCGCCCGCGGCGGTCTTGTCGCCCTCCCAGGCGGGGCCCAGCTCGAAGCGCAGGGCCGTCAGCGGCGCGCCGGTCCAGCCCATGTGGGCGAGGATGGCGGCGTGGGCCGCGGCGCGCTCCAGCGTGACGCGCCGCGTGAGCACGAGCGAGCGCCACACCTTGGCGCCGTCGCCGATGTCCTCGACGTTCGAGCGGCAGTGCGCGAGACGCTCCAGCAGGGCGGGCTCGGCTTCCTCACCCAGCGCGCGCGCCAGGTCGCAGGCGCGCGCCGCGCTCTGCAGGATGAGGACGGTCTCCACGCCCGAGATGTCGTCGAAGAACCAGCCGCAGGAGGTGAACATGGCCAGGCGCTCGCGCTGGAGCAGGAGCAGGCGCAGGGCGCGGCCGCGCTCGGGCCCGGTCAGGACGCGTTTCGAGAGGCCGTCGAGGACGGCGTCCTTCTCCCGCTCGTCCTTGGCCCGCCACAGCATCCACGACGAGTCGCGCGCCTTCCAGGGGTCGTCGAAGTAGAGCAGGGCCTCGTCCTCGAAGAACACGTCGAGGCGCTTGGCGAGCCGGTCCAGCGCCTCGCGCAGGGGGCCGCGCCAGTCCTGCTTCCAGTCCGGCAGGTGCCACGAGCGGCAGCCGCAGTCCTTCTCCCAGCGGTCCAGGCCGTGCGGGCAGCTCCACGCCGTGCGCTCCTTCACGCGGCACTCGCGCGGAGGGGTGAACAGGTCGAGGAAGCGGGCGTGGTCGATGGGCGTCACGCCCTCGGCCTCGAGGAGGTCCAGCCCCAGCGCCAGCACGCGCTCGGCGCCCGCGTGATGATGGCCGTAGAACTCCCCGTCGGAGGCGATGTGCGCCAACTGCGCGGACTTGCCCGGGATGAGGCGTCCCAGGACGCTCGCGGCGAAGGCCTGGCCGCTGGCCACCGTGTCTCCGGTGACCACGCCGCGCGAGAGGCGGTTGTGATAGAAGAACACGGCGAGCTTGCGCGCGGGGTCGAGCGGCGAGGTCCACAGATAGGGCGTCTTGGGGTCGAGGGTCTCGGGGTCGGCGGGCGCCCACTCTCCTCCCGCGGGGCGCACGGCCTCCGCCTGGGTGGGGCTGAGGACGGTGAACTCGACGCCCTCGGCGGCGAGCACGTCGAGGGTCTCGACGTCCACGGCCGTCTCCGGAAGCCACATCCCTCGGGCCTTACGGCCGAAGCGGGCCTCGAAATCGGCCAGGCCCCAGCGCACGAGGGTCTCCTTGTCGCGGCGAGGGGCCAGCGGGAGGATGACGTGGAAGTAGGGCTGGGCGATGGCGTGCCGGGTCGCCTTGTCCACGGCGATGAAGCGCTCGTACAGGGACGGGCGCTCGCGCTCGAGCCAGTCGAGCAAGGTCGGGCCCACGTTGAAGGAGAGGCGGCTGAGGACCGCGTCGTAGGCGATGACGCGCCCGTCGCTGCCCGCCTTCACGCCCAAGGTCAGCGGCCCGTAGCACTCCTCGGCGATGCGCGCGTTCCAGTCGTGGAAGGGGAACGCCGAATCCTCGCGCTCGACGACGCCCAGCCACGGGTTCTCCCGCGGCGGCTGGTACAGGTGGGCGTGGACGCAGATGTGCCGGTGCGACACGTTGGGATTCTATCCTTTTACGGGGGGAGGGTCGCCGCGGCGCGTCAGTCGCCGGGCACGCGCACGCGGTCCAAGAAATCGCTGAACCGCGCCATCTGGCGCTGGTTCTCCCGTTTCTGCTCGAGCATCTTCTGGGGGATGGAGACCGGCGGGTCCATGCGGTCGGCGCACTGCAGCACGTCGCTCGCGTCCTGGCAGCGCCGGGCGGCGCCGCGCGCGCGGAGCGGCTCGCGGCAGCCGTCCCAGGAGAGGAACAAGGTCCCTTTACCGAAGACCACGCCGAGCTCGCGGATGCGCGCGTAGTCCTGCTCGTTGACGTTGAAGCAGCCGGGCGAGGAGGCCGTGGCGAGGTTGCTTTCCAGATCCACCTCGTTGAAGAAGCGGGCCGCCGCCTCGGATTCGGTCGCGGCCGCGGGGCGCCGCTCGACGCGGCCGCTCTCGTGGAAGTGGATGCCGCGCGTGAGCACGCAGGCGTTGCGCTGCTCGAGGCCCTCGACCTTGAAGGCCTTGATCTCCGCGTGGCTGGGCATCTGGTTGGGACCGCCGCTGCCGAACAGGCGCATGCAGCCGCCCGGGGAGGAGGCGGAGTCCCATTGGTCGCGGAAGCCCGCCGGGGCGCCGTTGCGCGTCCCGTCCACCGTGCCGTTGCCCGAGCCGATGCCCAGCCCGCCGCGCAGCAGGACCATGGACTTTGCGGGGTCGCGGGCGTTCCATTCCAGCACGTACAGGCGCGCCATGCCCGCGTTGACGCCGTGGTTGTTGCCGATGACGACGTAGCGGGACTCGACCTTGCCGCGGAACTGGGCCAGGCAGCGCGCGGCGTAATCCAGCGCCTCCCGCGGCAAGGGATTGCAGAGGTCGAGGGGCATGCGCTCCGTCGAGCCGCTCCAGCCGGCGCACCGCGGGTCGAGGGCGGCCGCGGGGCAGGCGCCGAGCAGCAGCGCGAGGGCGAGGCGGGCGGGGGTCATCGGGGTACCTCACCCCTAGTGTAGCCGGGTTCCCTCCGTCGTCAAGGGGGCGGCTAGAGGACGAAGGTCGAGGCGACGGCCGCCCAGAACAGAGCCTGCCGCGCCATGTTGCCGAAGGAGACGACCCAGTCCGGGTCGCCCTGCGCGCGTCCCGGACCGCCGAACTTCAGGACGTAGGCCTTGTCGGCGTGCCGGGCGTCGAGCGGAGCGACGCGCCACGACGCGGCGGCGGATGAACGGCAGGGGAGGTCGAGCTTCCCGCGCCCACAGTCGTGGTAGAGCGGCGTCGCCGCCAGCAGGGCGAGGCTAAGCGTCAGCGCCTTCATAGCGCCGTCCCGCGTAGAACCGGAAGGCCGCGAGTTGGATGAGCATCAGCAGCGCCAGCACCGGGAAGGAGGAGGGGGCGACGACGTACCCGCCCCAGCGCCATCCGTCGGTCGGCTCCGGCGCGCGCACGGGCGCGGAGCCGGAGGGATCGAGGTGCTTTGAGGAAGAGAATCCCAGTCCCACGGAGAGCACGCCGCCCTTCTCTCCCCGCGCCTTGGCCGAAGGGTCGAACGACAACTCGACGCTGGTCAGGCTCAGCGCGAGCAGGATGCTCTGCAGGGCCAGACCCAGCAGCAACGTGGCGCGCGCCGCCTCGCCGGTGACCGCCCGCTCGCGTTCGTCGTCCTCGCGCAGACCGCAGAGCCTCGCCATGGAACGTTCGCGCCGCGCGCGGTCAGCGAGCAAGGTGATCGGCCAGACGGGCGCGCACAGCACCCAGAAGAAGGCCGCGGTGTTGAGGGCGTTGGGCCAGCCCGGCGCTCCTTTATAGGAGCCCGTGGCGAGGTCGAGCAGAAGGATGGGCCAGCCCCACATGGCGAAGAGCAGCGCGGCGCGATGAAGGCGGGAAAGCAGGTTCTTCATTTGTCCTCCAGGCGGAATATGTCTTCGACGGGCTTCTTGAAGAAGCGCGCCAGGCGCAGCGCGAGCTCGATGCTGGGCAGGTACACGCCGTTCTCCAAGCAGTTGATGGTGACGCGGGTGACGCCGGCCTTGCCGGCCAGCTCTTCCTGCGTGAGTCCGGCCGCCGTGCGCAGCTCGCGCACGCGGTTGGCGATCTTGACGGCGTCTTTGGGCGGTGTCATGTATTGTAAGCCTTACATCTATGATTGTATAGCATGCTTTACATCGTGTCAAGGGGGTCTGCTTCGAAAGGCAGGCGGCGTACGTAGGTGCGTCCGGACGCACCCACGTACGGGGGGGTAAGCCGGGCTCTTGGTCCCCAGCCTAACGGGGGACGGTCTCGCCGCGGGGGACGACGACGAGGCCGGAGGGGTCGACGAAGTACTTCTTGGCGTCCTCGTCGCGGTCGAAGCCGAGCTTGAGCTTGGCCGGGATCTCGTTGAAGCGGTCGACGACGACCTTCTTCAGGTGCGCGCCGGCGCGGACCTTGCAGAAGTCCATGATGATGGAGTCCTCGATGACGGCGTCGTCGTGGACGTGCACGCCGCGGCCGAGGATGGAGTTCTTGATGGTCGCGTTGCGGACGAAGCAGCCGTCGCCGATGATGGCGTTGTTCAGCTTGCCCTCGAGGATCTTGGCGGGCGGGCCGTCGTAGCGCCCGGAGTGGATGAACCAGCGGCGGTTGTTGAGATTCAGTTTGGGGCGCGCTCCCAGAATATCCATGTTCGCCTCGTAGAAGGACGACAGCGTCCCCACGTCGCGCCAGTAGGCGGGCTCCTCGTAGGCCTTGATGCCGGGGAGCACGTTGGTCGAGAAGTCGTAGGCGAAGAGCTTGTGCGACTTCACCATGCCCGGCAGGAGGTTCTTGCCGAAGTCCAGGTCGGTCGCGTCGACGTGGTGGTTCTTGAGAAGGTCGACCAGCACGTCGCGGTCGAAGACGTAGTTGCCCATCGACGCCAGGGCGTGGCCCGGGTTGCCCGCCATGGCCTTGGCCGTCGGGGGCTTCTCGATGAAGGCGGTGATGCGGCCCTTGGAGTCGGTGTCGACGATGCCGAAGGAGGAGACGGTCTTCAGCGGGACCGGGATGGTGGCCACGGTGCAGTGCGCGCCGTTCTCGACGTGGTCGTGGATCATCTGGCCGATGTCCATGCGGTAGACGTGGTCGGCGCCGAAGACCACGACGAGGTCGGGGTCGAAGTCGTGGATGAGGTTGAGGTTCTGACGGACCGCGTCGGCGGTGCCGCGGTACCACATGGTGCCGATGCGCATCTGCGGGGGGACCACGGTGATGAACTGGTCGCGCGTGAGGCCCGCCGTGCGCCAGTTGGCGCGCAGGTATTCGATGAGGCTCTGGGACATGTACTGCACCAGCACGTAGATGGACTGCACGCCGGAGTTGACGAGGTTCGACAGCACGAAGTCGACGATGCGGTACTTGCCGCCGAAGGGCACGGCGGGTTTGGAGCGCTCGTGCGTCAGAGGGTGAAGGCGCTCGCCTTTGCCGCCGGCCAGGACGATGGCGAGGACGCGTTTGGTGGGGGCGGGCTGCGGTCTAGTCGGCATAGGGGTCCTCGGTGTAGTCGCCGGCGTCGGGCTGCTGGGCGCGGCGGCGGCGCGGCGCCTCGTCGTCGGCGTCATCGTCGTCGGAAGCGCCGCGGCCCGACAGCTCCGCGGCGCGGCGCTGGAGCGCGTCGCGGTCGGGCGTCTGTCGGTGGGTCTCGGCGCCCTTGAGGGCTTCGCCGTCGAGCACGAGCACGGGGCGCTTGTCGTCGGCGCCGCCGATGATCTGGGTGTGCTCGGCCGTCGTGATGCCGGTGGAGACGCGCACGGGAAGGTAGACGGCGCCCTTATGCGAGATGAGCGCCGCGGTCGGGACGTAGAGCACGTTGGTCTTCTTCTCGGCGGAGACGATGCCTTCCCACTCGGTGCCGGGCTCGAAGTAGCGCTCGGGGGTCAGCTCGAGAGTGAAGGTGCCGCCCGGGTCGACGCGCTGGCCCTGGACGTCGAGCACGTAGCGCGCCACGCGTCCCGTCAGCTTCTTCTCGGGCTTGTCGACCGCCCAGAAGGTCAAGGTCTGCCCGTCGCGCACCCAGTGGGAATCCTCGGGGCGCACGCGGGCCACGAGCTGGAGCGAGCGCGCGGCCTCGAAGAGGACGGTCTGCGGCTTGACCCAGCTCTTGGCCTTGGCGAACTTCTTGAGCACGAAGCAGGTGCTCGGGCAGCGGATGGGGGTGGGCTTGTAGACGCGCTGCCAGCGGTCCTCCAGGAGGTCCTGGTTCTGCGAGCCGCGCGCGTCGATGATGGCGGCCAGCTCCTTGTGGGCCATGAAGGCCAGGGGCTGGTCGGCTCCGCGCCACGAGTAGGACGACGCGAGCACCGACTCGATGCGGCCGTCGATGGTGGACTTCAGGCGATACACGTCGGCGGGCACCACGGTCCCCGACACCTTGACGCGGATGTCGAGGTCGCCGCGGCGCACGGCGTCGGCCGCGGGCTCCCCGGATGCGGGGAGGGCGGCCGACAGCAGCGCGGCGAGGAGCGGAAGCCTCATTTCACCGCGGCGACGAGCTCCGGGAGGGCGGCCTTCTGGGCGGCGATGTCCGCGTTCTCGCCTTTCCAGCCGTAGCGCAGGAACGCTTCCCACGTCCAAGGCATCTTCTGCTGGAACACGTGCGCCATGGCCTCGCCGTACTTCTGGATCTCGAGCTGGGCGTGGCCGTCGGCGCGCAACGTGACGAAGTTCATGAGGGAGCGGGCGTTGACGGTCCAGTAGAACTCGGTGTAGAGGTTGACGGGCAGGATCATGCGCGCCATCTCGCGGGCGACGCCGGCCTCGATCATCTTCTTGTAGGTGGCGACCATGGCCTCGCACTGGTCCTTGAACATCTTGCTGGTGGCCGCCTGGTCGAGCGTCGACGCCGACACGGAGCCCTGCTTGTTCTTCTTGTCCTGGGCCCGCCACGTCTCGGGGTAGTAGTAATAGTCCTTGGCCTCCGTATAGCGGAAGCTCATCTCGTTGTAGGCGGCGAAGCGGTGCCGGAACCACTGCCGCGCCACGAAGATGGGAGCGCTCACGTGGAGCTTGAACAGGGAGTGCTCGAAGGGCGTCATGTGCGAGTGCTTGAGCAGGTAGGAGATGAGCTTCTTGTCGGCCTCTTCGCCCTTGGACTTGCCGGCGTAGGAGACGCGCGCGGCGTCGACGACGCCTTGGTCGCCGCCCATGAAGTCGACGACGCGGATGAAGCCTTTGTCGAGGACGCGGATGGCGTCGGGGGGGATATGGTCGTTCATCGGATTCCTCCTGTGAAGCTGTTGGGTTGGCCGTCCTTGTAGCGGCGTCCGTCGGGAAGCTTGGCCGCGGCCGCCGACGCGGTCTTGATCCATTCGATCAGGCGGGCGTCGCCGAGCACGCCCTGGCCGTCCCAGCGGTAGGCGACGCCGCCGGCGTTCTGGCGCAGAGTCCGCTCCAGGCGCCGGCCGTCGGGCGCCAGCGGGACGGCCACGATGGCGCCGTGGGAGGCGAGCTGGCTGAGCTTGGCCTTCATGACCGCGCGGTCCTTGTCGCGCTGGCCGGCGCGCACGCCGTCGCGCACGTACACGGCGGCGGCGCGGGAGAAGCCGCCTTTGACGCGGACCTGCTCGGCGACGGCGTCGGCGGCGGCCTGCCAGGAGGCGAGCGCCTTGTCCGAGCGCGGCCCCTGTCCCACGAGCAGGACGGTGTCGCGGGACGGGTCGCGCGAGAGCTTCTTGGCGCGGTCGGCGAGGATGGCGGCGAGCAAGGGGGACTGGTCCATGGACGCGGCCAGGACCATGGGCGACGAGCTCTTCACCCGCTTGAGCCAGCGGGGACGCTGCGTCTCGAGCACGAGGGCGGACTTGCGCCCGCCGTCGAGGCGCTCGGCGTCGGCGTCGGGGCGGTCCTCGGCGCCGTCCTCGCGCACGCCCAGCAGGAAGCGCGTCTGGCTGAGGGCCGGCGACTCCGACAGGGGCTCGAGGGCGACGGCGACGATCTTGCCGGGGCGCTGGCGCTCGAGCCGGTCGACCGCCTTCTGGAAGGCGACGGGGTCGGCCGCGCCGCCGACGCTCTCCACCGCCATGTTCTTGAGCTGGCCGCGCAGGGCCCCGAGATCCTTCTTCCAGCCGGAGCCCGCGTCGTAGGCGAGCAGGAGCACGCCGTAGCTCGGCTTGGACGCGCCGAAGTCGGCGGCGGCCGCCGGAGAGCCGGCGACCGCGAGTGCGGCGAGGAGCGCGAGGGTCACGCGGGCTTGGTGTTCTTGCGCAGGGCGGCGTCGAGCCGCTCGCGCAGCTCGTCGATGCTCACGGGTTTCGGCACGAAATCGTCGCCGCCGGAGAGGGCGGCGCTGGTCTTGTCGTGGCGCGAGTCGCGCGCGGTGAGGAAGAGGACTGGCACGCGGCGGCCGCCCTTGCGCTCGTGGGCGCGGATCTTCTGGCAGGCCGTGAGGCCGTCGAGGACGGGCATCATCACGTCCATCAGGACCAGGTCCGGGGGCGCGGCCTTGAACGCGTCGAAGGCCTCCTGGCCGTCGGCGGCCAGCTCGACGTCGTAGCCCAGGCGCGCGAGCTGCGTCGAGAGGATCTCCCGGATGGAGGGGTCGTCGTCGACGACGAGGATCTTGCGGCGTCCGGTCACAGGTCGAAGGTCCACACCGACGTCTGGTCCGCGGCGCCGCGCACGGCCACCACGAGCTCCTTGCGGCCGTCGACCTCGACGACCGCCATGCCCTGGGCGGCGCCCGTGAGATCGGCCTTCCACGCCGACTCCAGCGCGAGCCCGTTCCAGCGCTTGCGGTGCAGCTCGGCCTTGTTGAACACGCCGAAGGGGCTCGCCAGCCCGCCGAGGGCGGGGATGTTGCGCACCGTGAAGAAGGCGTCGAGGCCGGTCGCGCCGTAGACGGCGGTCATGGGCGGGTTGAACTCGAGGAGCTTCTCCTGCCAGCGCACGCGCACCGGGGTCTGGCCGTAGTCGTCGTCGGGGGAGCGCCAGTAGCTCTTCTTGCTGAGCTGGACGCGCAGGTGGTGGGTGGTGGTCAGGAAGACGTGCGCGGGGCTGCCGTCGACGCTGAGGCCGGTGACCGCGAAGGACCAGTCCGCCAGCCGGTAGGCGATGCGGGGCGAGCCCTGGGCGTACTTGCCGTCCGCGTAGGCGAGCGGGTACATCGAGTTGAGGGGGAAGGTCTTGTCGTCGACCACCTGCTGGGTGACCATGACCTTGGCGCCCTTGGCGTCCTGCTGGGCGCGCACGAGGAAGGGCAGCTCGGCGACCTTGACCCACTGGCCGCCCTCGAGACGGAACACCTTGGTCTCGAAGCGCTTGAAGACGTCGTCGTAGTAGGACGCGAACAGCTCGTCGCGGGGCTCGCCGTCGAGGTTGGCGGCCTCGAGGTTGAGCAGCTTCACGTTGGCGCCGGGCAAGGTCAGCGCGGCGAGGGGCTTGGAGTCGGTCGCCGGGTAAGGGTAGAGGTTGACGGTGTTCTCGGAGGCGAGGACGACCTGCGGCTTGCCCGCGCCGTCGAAGCTCCCGACGGCCATGGCGTTGGCGGCGTAGGGGACGGAGGGCGCGCGCAGGCGCGGGGCGCGCTGCTCGAGCTCGCCGTTGCGGACGACCATCACGGGCGGCTGGGCGGCGACGACGACGGGCGCCGGAGCCGGGGCGGGGGCCGAGAAGCGCACGCGCTGGCCGGGCTTGAGGCCGAGGGTATCGCCGGAGACCAAGGAGCCCGTCGAGAACTTGTCGGAGACCGAGCTGACGACGCCGGTGGCGATGGTCTTCTCGGTGCGGCCGAGGGAGGCGCCGGTGACGGGGTGCTTGAGCTCCTCGCCTTCCTCATATACCGTGAACTCCCGCTTCTCGGCGGCCCCGTCCTTGGCGACGAGGTCGATGTAGACGGTCCCGTTATCGGCTTTCACGACGTAGCCGGAGGTCGCGGTCGCGGCGAAAGAGGGGATGGACAGCAGGAGGAGGAGTAAAGTGTTCATCCCGTCGAGACTACCATAATTGCGCGACGGCCGTCCCGGGCCCTGGGAAGCCCGGGACGGCCGTGCTCAAGCGTGCGAGGTCAGGGAGCGGCGGGGACGCCGTTGCCGGCGACCTTGCGCATTCGGATGACGGCGCTATTGCCGGCGCCGTCGTTACCCTTCAGCTCCACCTCGAGGGCGCCGGTGCGGAGCACCTCGTAGCGGGTCTCCTTTCCGGCGGCATCACGGTAGACGAGGAACGGCCCCGTGACGTCCCAGGCGCCCTCATCCTTTTTGTTCGGCATGAGGATCGGCGCGGTCCCCTGGACCGGCGTCTGAGAGAAGGTTCCGTCCGCCGCGAACGACTGCCGCGCGCGCTGCGTGTAGGCGAGGAGGAGGGGCATCGTCAGGCCGTCGGCCTGAGACGCGCCGCCTTTGGCGATCTGATCGTTCGTGTAGTCCAAGTTCAGCCTGGACCCGTCGGCCTTGGTCGCTCTGAACAAGACGATCTCCCAGTCGCCCTTCATCATCCACGCGGTGATGGCGGGGATGGGGTGGATAGCCCTCTCACCGCCGGTGGGCGGGCCCTGGGCGATGACGCGCGCGCCGTCGACGGCGCTCTTCAGCTGCGCGTGGACGTCCGCGCCCACGAACGACTCGGCCGACACGACGCTCGCGCACAGCGCGAGGCACGACGACAGCAGCATCTTCATCTGGTTTCTCCTTTGGTGGTACGGCATGAGGGGGTCAGGGCGCGGTCCGGCGCAGGTTGATGGTGATGCGCGCGCCCGTCGCCGCCGTCGCGGTCATCCGCAGCATGGTAGGCCCGGTATAGACGGCTATGAAGTTCTGTGACCGGCCGCCTGACGCGTCGCTGTAGACGATGGTGTTGGCCCGAGCGTCCCACAGAGCCTCCGTCTCCGTATTGGGCTTCAGCAGGCTGAGAGACTGGCCGACGGAGTCGGTCTTGACCGGCGTCTGTTTGAAGACGCGGCGCCCGTTCGTCATGGAGTATGAGTGGGTCGCCCGCGCCGTATAAGGGACGGCGAACGGGCTGGGGGTGAGCGAGCCGTTGTGGCTGATCTCGCCGAGGGCCTCGGACGGGTCCGCATAGCTCACATACAGCCTCGAGCCTTGCGCGTCGAGCGCCTCGAAGTTCATGACCTCCCACTCGCCGACGAGCCCCTCCGCGGTGACGGCGCGCGGCAGGACGGTCGAGCCGGGCGGCGGCATGGTCGCCTGGGCGATGACGCGCGCGCCGTCGACGGCGCCCTTCAGCTGCGCGTGGACGTCCGCGCCCACGAACGACTCGGCCGACACGACGCTCGCGCACAGCGCGAGGCACGACGACAGCAGCATCTTCATCAGGTTTCTCCTTTGGTCGTACCGCGTAACGGGGTCAGGGCTTGATCCGGCGCATGCGGATGATCACTCGGTGATGCTCGTGCTCACGACGTCCGTCGAGCGAGAGTTCGTCCGTTCCGTTGCGTCGGACGTCGAAATACAGGGTCCGGCGACCCAGGGCGTTCGACCACGAGAGCCGGGAGTCCCGAACCTCCCACAAGCCCAGGGTCTCGGCCAAGGGGAGAAGCAGCTCGCGGTCTTCGTAGCGGAGGTCGTGCCGGACGGGGGTCTGCGTCCAGGTCAGGCGCCCGTCCTCCGATGAGAAGGCGACGCGCGCGCGGCGGGAATAGGCGAGGAGTCTCTCCGGAGCGACGAGCCCGTCGGAGTCGGTCTCCTCGAGCTTCGCCGTCTCGTCATCCGCGTAGTCGATGGTCACCTTGGCCCCGGACTCCTCGATGATGCCGAAGAGGGTGATCTCCCACTCGCCGGCGATCTCCGCGACGCTCAGGGGCTCCGGCTGAGCGGCGCCCGCGGGCGGCTCGGCCGATACGGCGCTCGCGCACAGCGCGAGGGTCATGATCAGGGGGGGGGTTCTCATCATCGTTCTCGATCCTTAGCTTAGAAAGGGATGGTCAGGCTCACGCGCGGCCCGCCGTCCTTGGGGGCGATGCCGACCTTGGCGTCGCCCGTCTTGACGCCGATCTCCTCGAGGGTGAGCTCGAGTCTCGGGCGCAGGGGGGAGCGGCGCGGGGCAGGCGTCCCTTGGCGGGCAGGGAGGAGCTCGCGGGAATCGATGGCGGGCGGCTTCTCGAGAGCGGCGACGATGCCGCGCAGCTGGTCGAGGGCTTTAGGGGCGGGCTTCACGGCCGGCTCGGCCGCGCGCGAGGATGCGGCGAGAAGCAGGAGGCATAGGGCGTTCATGCCTTCAGTGTAGCCGAGGCCGCGGGAACGGTCTTGAGCCCGTCGGCCTACGCGGCCGGCGGATTCCGCTCCAGAACGGGCGTTGCGCAGATGGAGGCGGGATGCGCACGGACGCTTCGCGGGCTTTGCTACGATAGCGGCCGTGACCGACCTGTATCCGAACCCCCGCACCGGCACCGCGCAGGACTTGATGCGGGTCATCACCAAGGCGTACGAGGCCCATCTGCGCCGGGAGCGGATCGAGCTCCCGCGCAAGAGCGAGGCCGCTCGCCTCCTGCTCGAACCCTTGGCGCGGCTGACGGGCATGGCCTGCGCGGCCGTGCTGCGCGCGCTGCCCGCGGACTGGGACGTCTCCTTCCACGACCGGCTCTATAAAGGATTGACCGGGGGGCGCTCGTACGAATTCGACCCTTCCTCGCCCGCCGTGCGCGGCGCCGTGGAGCTGGCCGCGCGCCTGAAGAAGGAGACCGGCCGGGAGCCCGCGCTGCTCGCGGTCATCTCGCATCCGCCGGTGATGGGCGAGCTCAAGCACCTCAACTTCGAGCTGGTGCGCCACGCGACCTTGGCCCTGCGCGCGGTCCGCGGGCGTCCGTGCCGGCCGCGGATGGTGGTCGCGGTGGATCCCTTCGCTCTCGACACGACGAGCATCGTCGAGGAAGGCGTCTACGCCGGCTTCATGGGCTCCCTGCACCTCGGGATCGACCGCCTGTCGGCGGGGCGGGGACATCCCGGGCCCGGCCTGTCGCCGCAGACGGCCTGGCACGCGATGCCGTGGCGCATGCTTCGCCTGCTCAGCGGCGGCGGCGAGGCGGGCATCGTGCTCGCGGGCGGCGTGCCCGACACGGGGCGCGTCCTGTACGGCGCGCGCGAGTGGACCCGCGCGGCGGGCGCCGCGGCGCGCGGCGCCGTCAGCCCGGCCGAG
>CAZTZW010000032.1:0-13838 GCA_964618085.1 uncultured Elusimicrobia bacterium | reverse complement strand
GCTAAGTTCACGCGCGACTTCCTCCGTTCGCTGGATCGTCTGGCTGCGGTCGTCGATATCCACATGTCTGCCCAGCAGGTTTACTTTCCGCGAGTGATTTCGTTGTTCCCAGGTGACGACCGAGGTGAGATTTTAGACGAAAGAGCCGAGTCTCTTGCCAGCCGTGTGGCAGAGGCGTTGAACACGCAGTCCTCATTGACAGACCTGACCTTCGATTCTACCGGTTGCGCTCCGCCTTTCGGCTCGCTGGACACCTTTGCGGCAGCGGGAACCACCAAGCTAGTGCCGGCTTTAACGCTCGAGATGGGTCCTGACGCGGCTATTGGAGCGGCGCAGTTCGTCCGCCCGCACGAGGAAGTTCTGAGCAGCGCGGTTCAGGCCTTCGCGGGACTTGGCACCGTCGGCCGATGGGCCGCGCGTGATCCCTATCTCAAGAAGGTTCTGATCCGGCAGAATGGGAACGAGGGGCCGAAGACGATTTATGAAGATGAAGTTCAACCCGGAGACAACGCGCGAAACGTGGAGATTCTGGAGAGCGCGCCGGCCGTTCGCGGGCTCGTCTCCCTAACGCTGCAATTCTCGATGCCGATGAATCCCAGCCTCCAGCCGACGATCACTCTGAGTGATGATGAGGATCACTCTACTTCGGGAGGAACGGGGGTTTGGAGCGCCACTGTCTACGAAAACGACACCTGGACGGGAACCATCGCCATCCCCGAATCGTTCACGATCGGGACGGTCAAAATGGGCGTGGAGGCCGTTGATGAGTTCGAGGGCAAGCTCGACGGAGATCCAACCACCGTTCGCGCCTGGGACAATGGCGACTGGACGGGCTACGAAGATGAAGAGGGAGATGGCTCTGATGGCGGGGCTGACAAGCGCGTCAGCTTCACCATAATTCCAGTAGAAGACCCCGAAGTTGCAGGCAACGAGATTCCCGAGATTCTAAACGAGTTGTTCGTCGTCGTCGAGTCGCTCGGTCTGCCCATGATGGACTACGTAGCCCCGCTCGCGGACGGCAGTCGTTACCTGGTCGGCGGCGCGGCGCGAATCATCAAGGTATCGGCCGAGGGCGACATCTTGCTGGACTCAGAGCTCAACGACTCGCCGGTCATCGGCTTCGCCGCCAGTTCCACTTCGGGCGTAGGTTACCTGGCGGTCACGGATATCGCCAATCCGTTTGAGCCTACCCCGAAGCTTTATCGCATCGGACCTGGCGGCGGCCCAGCGAGCGTCGAGCTGCCTCTAGGACCCGGTGAAGGTTTTTCCTTCGGCGAGGGCGGCGTAGCCGTGGACGCCGCGCGCAATAGGATTTACGTGGCGTACAGCGTCTTCGATCATGCGGTCAACCAATTCGGGACCCATGTCGTCGCCTATGACACGAACTTCAACTTAATCGAATCCAAGCGGTATACCCCTGGCTTTTCGGACGGCTGGCACGGAGCCACGCCGACCGGCGGCATCGTCGTAGACGAGAACGGCGACGTGTGGGTCACGGGCTATGAGACGCCGCCTAACGACATTGAGAGCCTTTTCGTGCTCCACTACGGCCCCAACCTCTCTGGCGGCGGCGCGCAGAAGACGGCCACTACCTTCACCGAATCATTCCGGATGTATTCCGGCCCGAAGGCCGGCGGCGGCGTAGATGTCGTCGCAGCAATCGGGGAAGACCGTGATGCGGGGGAGGTCATCTTCGCCCGAGGCTCGAACGGCGCTCTCGGCGGCGCCTTCACCTTGCCGGGCATCAACCAGTTCAACCGGATCACGATCGGCGGCGATTCGTTCTATGTCCACAAGAAGAACGAGGACGAGCACCCCTTGAGCATCGCCAAGCTCAACTCCGCCACGCAGTTCGCGTGGAACCCTTCTTATCTCGATTTCTATCCCGAATGGATGATGCACGCGTTGGCCGCGCCCACGACGACACAGCTCCACGTTGCCGTTCTCGCCTATGACCCTGAGCTCGACCAGGACGAGCTGGGTCTTCTGGTGGTCGGACCGCCGGGGCCGCCCGTAACATTCAATTCTCCCGACGACAAAGCAAGCGTGGTCTCGAACGTGCCGAATACGGAGATATTCCCGGTTCCGCTTGACGACGAGTTGGACGCTCGCGCCACGGTACCCGAGATGGGATTGGCGTTCGCGAGCGAGATTTACGAGATCCAGCCGAGCCCGCGCACGCTGAGCTCTCCCGCTACGCTCTCGATCGACTTCAATCCGGAAGGCGTGGATATGGCGAGCGTTGAAATCCATCGCTGGAACGGCGATATATGGGAAGCCGGCCCCATCTCGGGCCAAACGGTGACCGACAACCCGAACGGCACGAAGCGAATCAGCGGCTTCCTCAACACTTTCAGCATTTATGCCGTGCTCTACGATGCCCCCTCTGGGGACGCGGCGCCACCCGTGACGACGATCTCCTTCTCGACGCCCTCCTTCACATCCTCCGGGACCTTGATCGCGGTCGGCACGCGCAGCTCCGTGACCTTGACGGCAGAGGACTTCACCACGAGCACCGCGCCGCTCTCCGGCTTGGCGACGACCTACTACTCGGTGGACGCGCCGACGCAGCCGGTCACGGCCTACACAGGGCCCTTCACGCTGCCGGCCGGCGAGCATACAATCTACTTCTATTCCGAAGACGTCGCGGGCAACACGGAAGCCGTCTCCTCGAGGACGGTCAACGTCTTCGACGGCCCCTTCGTGGGCTCGGTCTCGGCCTCCACCGGCCCCATCGGCGTGCCCGTCGTCCTGCGCGGCTTCAACTTCGGCTCCTGGTCGCCGCCGCGCACCTCGCTCGCCTTCGGGATTAGCACTGCGCCCATCTCGATCTGGAACGACGCGCAGGTGACGGCCTCCGTGCCGGGAATTTCGAGCGGGACTTACGATCTCACGCTCACCGCCTTGCAGAACGGCTCGACCGTCGCGGTCCTGACCGGCTCCTTCACGGTGCTGACGCCCGAGATCTTCGCCGTCGCGCCCTCTTCAGGCCCCATCGGCGCTTCCTTTACTCTGTCGGGCACTGCCTTCGGTCCCTATGCCGGAGCCAACACGCGTGTGCTGCTGGGCGGGGCCACGACGCCCGTCTCCGTCTGGAACGACTCGACCATCATGGCCACCGTGCCCGGCGTGCTCGCTCCAGGGGCCTACGAGCTGGCCGTCGAGCGCCGCACCTCCGACGGCGGCCTGGCGCTCTCCAATACGGTCTATTTCCAGGTCTCCGAGCTGGCTGTCGCCGCGCTCACTCCTTCGATGGGACCTATCGGCGTGTCCTTCACTCTCTCGGGTTCGGGTTTCGGCGCCTACGCGGGCGCCAACACGCAGGTTCTCTTCGGCGAGACGGCCGCCGCGATTTCCGTCTGGAACGACGCGACGATCTCGGGCACGGTTCCCGCGCTCTCCACGAGCGCCTATGCCGTCGTCGTCAAGCGAATCCAAGGCTCTGGCTTCCAGCTCAGCAACGTCTCGACGTTCACACTCACGCCGCTCGAACTGGCTGCGCCGACGCCGTCCTCCGGCCCAATCGGGGCCCTCTTCACCCTGACCGGCTCGGGCTTTGGCGCGTACGCGGGCGCGAATACCCGCGTCTTGCTCGGCGGGACGACGACGCCCGTCTCCGTCTGGAACGACACGACGATCAAGGGCACCGTGCCGGGCCTGGTGCCCACCGGCGCGCAGCCGCTCTGGATCGAGCGCCGCTCGGGTACGGGGCTGCAGGCCAGCAACACGGTCTACTTCGAGGTCACGGGCCAGGGAATCACGGCACTCAATCCCTCGACGGGTCCCGTCGGAATCTCGTTCACGCTCAGCGGAACGGGCTTCGGCGCCTACGCCGGCGTCAACACCCAGGTCTTTTTTGGACAGACGACGGCCGCGATCTCCGTCTGGAACGACACGACCATCACGGGCACGATCCCGGCGCTCGCGACGGGCACTTACGACGCCGTCGTAAAGAGAGTCCAGGGCGCGGGCACGTCCTTGAGCAACGCCGTGCCCTTCACTCTGACCGAGTTGACCCTCTCGCCGCCCGTTCCTTCCTCCGCTCCCGCGGGCGCGCCGTTCACCTTGACCGGCTCGGGCTTCGGGGCCTACGCGGGCGCGAACACGCGATTGCTCCTGGGCGGGGCCACAGTGCCCGTCTCCGTCTGGAACGACACGACGATCACGGGAACCGTGCTCGCGCTGACGCCGGGCTCACAGCCGCTCTGGATCGAGCGCAAGGGCACCGGCGGGCTGCAGGCGAGCAACACGGTCTACTTTGAGATCCTCGCCCCGAACGTCGGGTCGCTCAGCCCTTCGACCGGACCCGTCGGAATCCCTTTCACGATTTCCGGCTCGGGCTTCGGCCCCTACGGCGGGGCCAACACGCAGGTCCTCTTCGGCGAGACGGCCGCTCCGATCTCGGTGTGGAACGACTCGACCATCAAGGGCACCGTCCCCGGGATATCCACGGGGACCTATGACGTAGTGGTCCGGCGCGTCCAGGGCGGCGTGCCCTCGCTCAGCGGCGTCTCTTCCTTCTCGGTGCTCCTGCCCGAAGTGGCGTCCATGACGCCGTCCTCCGCGCCGATTGGCGCGCCCTTCACGTTCAGCGGCACGGCCTTCGGGCCGTACGCCGGCGCGAACACCCGCGTCAAGTTCAACGGGATCGCGGCGCCCATCTCGGTCTGGAACGACACGACGATCTCGGGCACCGTGCCGGGCGCCGTCGCCCTGGGCTCGGCGGCGGTCGTCCTCGAGCGCGCGGCCGGGGCGTTCGTCACCTCGAGCGCTGAGCAGTCCTTCCTCGTCCTTCGGCCCACGGTCTCGACGATCACGCCCTCCTTCGGCCCGGCGGGGACCGTCGTCACGCTCACGGGCTTCGGCTTCGGGCCTTACGCGGGCTCCGCGACGAAGGTGTTGGTGGGCGGAAGCACGGTCGCCGTCTCGGTCTGGAACAACGGGACGATCCGCTGGACTGTGCCTTCGAGCCTGCCCGACGGCACCTATCCCGTCATCGTGGTCCGCCAGCCCGCAGGCGGCTCGGTGCAGAGCGAGAGCGTGGAGTTCACGGTGGGAACGGGCTACGGCGGCGCGTCCTTCGGCTTTGCGGCGCAGCAGACGAGCTTGGCCGCGCGGCCGGACTCGCACTTCGAGGGCGGCTTGAACCTTCCTTCGACTGAAGGAGGGCGCGTGGAGACGCCGGCTAAGGCGGCGGTTGAAGTGCCTCCCAATGCCCTCGACTCCGACACCGAGATCACTCTCAAGCGCCTCCATCAAGACGGGCTGCGTTCTCATGCGGCTGAAACGCTCACGGTGCGCGCCGCGGGCGAGGCGATCGAGTTCGGCCCGGAGGGCACGCAGTTCGCAACCCCCGTGACGATCGAGCTACCTTACGACCCGGCGCTCACCGCCGACGAGAGCAAGCTCGCCGTCCACTACTACGACCCGCTACGTCGCGCCTGGGAGGAACTGCCGAGCGAGGTGGACCGCGCCCGGCGCGTCGTCCGGGCCAAGACCGCGCATTTCTCGATCTATCAGCCGATGGGCTTGGCCCCCACGACGGCGGCGCAGGATGAGTTCTACTTCCGGGACATCTACGCCTTCCCGAATCCCTCGCGCGGGAACGCAGCCGTCACCTTCCGCATCCAGCCGGGACTCGCCGACACGGTCGAGCTGCGCGTCTACGACCTGTCCGGGCGCAAGATCCATTCCTCCTCGGACTTCACCTTCCGGGGCGCGATCGACGACGGCAACGGCAAGGGCGCGCAGAACACTTATGACCACACTTGGGATGTCTCGGGCGTAGGCAGCGGCGTCTATACCTACGTGATCCGCGCCAGCCGCGCGGGCCAGAAGCCGATCAGCAAGTCCGGCAAGGCGGCCGTCATCAAATGAGAATCTCAAAGAACACGACCACCGCGCTTCTCGCAGCCCTGATCCTTCTTGTGGGCTGGACCGGTCGCGCGCACGCGGCCTCGACCGCCGGCTCCGAGGAGCGCATCAATGCCGTCCTCGCCGCGCCGAACGTCCCGGAAGCGTATAAGCGGGCGCTTCGAAAGCACCTGAAAGACCAGGCCGACAAGAAAGCGGCGCATGAGAAGATGCGGCGCGAACGCCGGAGTCACGGCAAGGGAAGCGGCGCCTCCTCGCGCGCGGGCATCCGGAAGCGGCTTTACAAAGTCGCTGGCGGCATCGTTCGCGGCTCGGGCGGCGTACAGCTCATCATCCCGCCCGATGCTCTGCCTTCCGACATGCGCGTCTCGCTGGGTCGTCCAGCTCGGGCGCAGGACGCCTCGCGCGCGGCCAAGATGGCTGGGGATGGCCTGCGCGGCGTATCGCGGGCTGTCGCTCTCGGCCCCGAGGCAACCGCGCTCGCCGTTCCGGCGACGGTTGTTTTCCCATACGATCCCACCAAGCTCAACGGCTTGAAGGAGGCCGAGCTCAAAATTCACGCCTGGAACCAGACGCTCGGCACCTGGGAGCAGTTGCCGTCCAAGGTGGACGCGGACAAGAAGGCCGTGAGCGCCCAGGTGAGCCGGCTGACGACGGTTCAATTGCTCGGCGGAGGTGCGGGAAACCGCTGATCCCATGACGATGATCCCGGCGCGGCGCGCGGCAGCGGCGGTTCTGGCCCTCTTCATGGCCGGGACCGTGCGCGCGGCCGAGACGGCATCCTTCCTGGGCGTCGGGACCGGCGCGCGCGGCCTCGCCATGGGCGGCGCGTATACGGCACTGGCCGACGACGCCAACGCGATCTACTGGAACCCGGCGGGCCTGGCCGCGGCGGAGAAGCGCGAGGTTTCGATCAGCCATGCCGAGCTCTCCCAGGGAACGCGCCACGACTTCATCGCCTACGCGCATCCCACTTCGCAGGGAACCTTCGCGGGCGCCTTCACCTATCTCAGCCAGTCGGCGATCGACGGCCGCAACGCGGCAGGACTCAAGACGGGGAGCTTTCAGGCTTCGGACGCTGCGGCAAGCCTGGCCTTCGCCCGCAAGACGGAGTTCGTGGACTTCGGCGTGAGCGCCAAGTATCTGCGCTCGCATATCGCCGCGACCGAGGCGCAGAGCCTGGCGGTGGATGCGGGCTTACGAAGGAAGGTTGGAGCGGTCCTCCTTGGAGCCTCTATTCGTAACGTGGGCCCCGGGCTCAAGTACGAGAACGAGCGCAACGACCTTCCTTTGCGACTGGCCGTCGGCGCCGCCTATCAGCTCACCGGCGGCCACTCATTGGCCGCCGAGATCCTCAACGGCCCGCGCGGCGCGGGCACCGACGCGGGGTTCGGCGGAGAGTTCCAAGCCGCCAAGGACTTTCACCTCCGCGCCGGCTACACGACGCAGAGCGCGATCGCCGGCGGCTCGGGCTTCGACGCGGCGCGTGGCCTGACGCTGGGCATCGGCTTCCGCAACGAGCGCTGGGGGCTCGACTACGCCGCCGTCCCGATGGGCGAGCTCGGGTCAACGCATCGCTTCACCTTGTCCGCGCGTTGGTAAGGAGACGAACATGGAAGCGTCTGAATCGTTCCCCGTCACGATTTCTGTAACAGGTATGGCGGTCGCCGACGGAGACCCCGGCTTTTTCGAGCATATCATCCGTTGCCATACAAATATTCCTGAGACGCAGTCGAGCGTAGAGCGCCTTCGCGCTCTGCAAACGGTCCAAGTTCATGCCGCCAGAGCCATCGAGAATATCCTGACGCGGTTTCCAGGCACAAGCGAGCCACCGGCCATTCAAATCCGAGCCCAGGCCGGCGATGGGAAAACAATACGGCATGACTTCGCCTTCGCTGTCGAATACGACTCGAAGAGAGGCGGGCATAACGTCATGTGGAAGCGCGATCAAGTTCTCTTTCGAGACTTCTGCGTCAATCCTGCCGCGGCGGTCACGCGCGCGAAGGCGATTCTGGAGCAGTCCACTAACGAATGGATTCTCGCTTCGCCTAAGGAGTGATCGGCGGAGCCATCGGAGTTGCGGAAGAATTGAATGCCGCGTTTCAACAACCTAGACGAGCTGTTCGGACATTGGCAGAACGAGGCGGACAAGTATGCCGCGCTCAAACGCCTTGATGATTTTTATCAGGCGCGGAAAGCCGTTCTACAGGAGCCGTTTCAGCAAAGACTAGCCGATTATGCCGCCAAGCACGGCGGCGCCGCATCCCTGACCGTGGCTGTCCGGGACTCGATCTGGCGGGAGTTCCAGCAGCAGTCGGATGAGTTGCAAAAGTGGTTCGATGCCACCGTAAAGGCCATCGTGGACCACTACGCCGACTAAAAGGCATCATAATTCCGCCATTTCGTCCTCGGCTGCTTGATCGCAGCTCGCCCTGTTTTCCAGTGAACATGACCGATTACATCCCGACGGCCTTTCCGCCGTTCTTGCGCGAGCGCTTTGCCGTGCTCCTTGCCCCGCGTCGGTGGCCGGCATACGTTCTGGCGGCTCTCGCGATGCTCGGGCCCAGCGTCATGTTTTCAACGTCTTTCGCGGGTATCGACTATCGGACCTTCTTGTTCGCATCGATCGCATTTTGGCAAAGCCGTTCTCCTTATTTCTACGCCCAGTTGCCTGGAACCGATCAGTTTCTATATTCGCCTCTCTTCGCGTTCATCTTCAGGCCGGTGCTTTTCTCGACTCCCTTGCCGTGGAACCTCCTGAATGCCCTGATTTTCTGGAGTGGTCTTTTCCGTTGGGTGCCTACCGATAAATTATCGCCCGTCGCATGGATCGCTTTGCTCGCGGCCTTGTGCGAAGTCCATACTGTCGTCGCTTTCCAGCAGGTCAACGGGATACTCCTGGGGCTCGTCCTATTAGGTTTGGCGGAATACCGTGATGAGCACGATACTTCGGCCGCGTTGCTCATCGCGGCGGCGAGTTTCATCAAAGTCGTCCCCGTGGTCTTCGCGCTTCCGCTGCTGCTGACCGGACGCCCAAGATTCCGAGTCCAGTTCCTGCTCTCTTTGGTCGTATTCTTTCTGGCCCCCGCGCTCGTCGTCGGCTGGGCGAACGATCTTGCGCTGCATAGAGAGTGGCTATCCTTACTTCATCACCGAGGAAGTGAGACCGGCCTGCTGGATATCGGGACTAGCCTGCAGCAGCTCGGCTTTCAATTCGACCCGTGGAAGGTCCGGCTCATCGTGGGTGGAACGAGCCTCGCGAGCATCGCCGCCGCCGTTCGCTTCCGGCTGCCGCCGCAGCTGTGGATCTCGGTCGGTCTCATAGCGATGATGCTGGCTAATCCCAGGGCCGGCGTCCACAACTTCATCTTCGTCGCGCCGGTCTATTTCTTTCTTGAAACCTACACGGATTCGTGGCGCCCACGGGCGCGCCGTGTCGGGCGGATAGTTCTTCTCGGATTAATGGCGGCGCTGACCTTCCGCTTCCATGGATTGTGGGACCCGCGATTTTCCATCGCCGAACGGCCTGAGAACTATGCACGAGTGGTGGTTCTGGCCGGTCTTTGGTTGGCCCTTTCCGGAGAGCTTCTCCTACAGGCGCTTAAAAGAAGCGGTCTCTCGAACCATGCGTGGGGCTCTTGGCTGGGAACATCGTTGCGGTCGGACAAGGCGATCTGAAGCCGGTGCGGAATCTACCCGCGCCGCGGCTCGATGCCTCTCATACGCTAATGCTGTTGGCCGTTGCCGCCTTCATCCTAAGAGCATGGGCCATCGGGGACATCGTTCCGAACATCGACGAACTGTTCGACATCTACGGCGCTTTCAAACCGGCGACGCTCGGTGAGTTTTTCGCCTCGATCCACGAGAATCCTGCCCACGTCATCGTCGGCCCCCTGCTGAACTTCCTCGTCGGACGCATGACCTCCTCCACCGCTCTTTTGCGACTTACCAACGTCATGATCGGTGCGGCGACAATCCCGGTTCTCTTCCAACTGGGACGCCGTCTGGGAGGAGAGAGATTGGGACTAGGCTCAGCCGCTCTTCTCGCTTTCTCTGTTCCTCACATTGATTGGAGCCGCCGGGCGGGCTTTTGGCCGGCGTGCGTTCTCTTGACCATTTTGTCCGCGCTTTTCATCATCGACGCGGCGCGTGAGAATCGCCGCAAAGACTGGATAACCTGGGCGTGCGTCGGCGCCGTTTTCGTCCTTGAACACCCATACGCCTGGATCGTGCTGATCTTCGAAGCGGCATGGATTTTCCGCCGCTTCCCCGAGCATCGGCGCCGCTGCGTCATGGGGCTCGGCGTGGCGGGTGCCGTCTACATGCCTTGGCACATTTGGGTCGGACGGATCGTGCTCGAGAAAGGGTTCTATGCTTCCGAAGGATTTTCGGCTCGACAGCTGATGAACTCCCTGGGAGGAGCCGTCCTCGGGCTTGCGCAGACGCGCAGTCTCGACAGCGAGCGCCCGGGGCAAACCCTCGAAATCGTCGCGGCCGTGCTGTATGGACTGCTTTTTCTTATCGGGGGGCGCCGCGCTCTGTCTGAGCGCGCCGTTGAGCCGGCGTGGGAGCTGGGAGCGTTTTGGGTGCCGGCGGGCTTGAGCGCCGTGTTTCTAGTTTGCTGGAGATTCACAGTCCCATTTGCCACGCACTACGTCCTCTGGCTTGTTCCGTTCTATCTGCTTCTCGTTGCGCGCGGGCTGGAAGTGGTGTGGGATGCCGTTAGTGCGCGCTGGCCCAGACTGGAGCCTCGTTGGTCCTCTTGCGCGATGCTCGCCCTGCTGGGCCTTGCGCAAGCCGTCTTTCTCATCGATCTCCGAGACCTCGCAGAGAGGAAGGCGACTCTCTTCTCTTCCATCCGTGCAGCCGCGGACCGGTCAGTCCCCGATGAAGTCCTCGTATTCTTTCAGCCCAACCAAGCCGCCGCGTTCGCGTACTGTTTAGACCGCAGGGCATTCCTCGCATTGGACGCCCCACGGCGCTATCGAACGTGGTTCCAGTTCCGCGTTCCTGACGATTTCAAGGCCGCGGGGAAGCGCTTCTTCGTGATCTCCGATCCGGCGCGCACTCTGGAGCAGGAGCGCCCGCGTTGGATGGCGGCTCTTAAAGATAGGCAAGGCGGAACGCCCTATTCATTGGTGAAATTCAAGGCCTTCAGGGTTCCTGATGATGAAGGTAAAATCCGAAGCTTCGCGCTTCTCTGGACCCCAGGAAAATCGGGATGATGCAGCGTGTCTCTCGTAGGCCGTCCGTCTTAACGCCCGAGTCCGCCGCCCAGCAGTCCGAGGATTTGGCTCAGCCGGGCGGGTGTCATCCCCAGGCGATTCGCGAGAGTTCGCTGTGTCAGCGCCGGCTTGACGCGGAGCAACTCCATACAGTCCTTGGCGAAGCGCCGCCGATCATTCCGAGTTCGCATCGGCAATTTCGGAAGAACGATGCGGGACGCGTCCTCGAGGGCCTCCTGGGGCAATAGGCGCTTGACGCCCTTCGCGGCAAGGACGACGCCGAAAGGAAACTCGATATAAAGGCTAGAATCGTTTTGACCGGAGTCGGATTCGGGCAGCCAATCTCGACGAGCCGCGAACGCGAAAGCCCTCCAGCGATGGAGGGCTTTTTTCATTCGTGCGCCCTGCCCTTATTGTTGAGTCTTTAGCAGCGCTTCGGCGGCCGCTTTGACGGCGGACGGCGTCGCATCAGGCCCGAAGACCTTGGCGAGGGCGGCCGCATCCTGCGGGGTCGCGACGCGGCCCATGAGCACCGTATGGAGCGCGGCCTCGGCCGCGTCAGGAGGGGCGCCGGCGCGCTTCTGCGCCGCGGAGGCGTCCAGCCGGGGGATGTGCACGGTCTTCACGTGGCCCTCGTAATCCGAGAGGGAACGCGCCAGCGCGGCGGCGAGCGCGGGGCTCTGCTGGGCGAAGCAATCGCCGCCGGCGGGATGGATGGCCGCGCTGTTGTCCAGGAACTTCTCCTTGCACGGCGGCAGCGACCAGCTCTGGTCGAAAAGCAGGACCGCGCCCGTGCGCTCGGCGTTGCCGTCGTATAGGGTGTCGGTCGACATCTCGAAGACGTGGCGGTAGCGGCGCTCCACCTCCGCGACGTAGGTGGTCATCGGGTAGTAGTCCCCGGGCGCGCCGGGCCCGCCCTGGGCGTTGACGCCGCGGCGCAGCCTCTCGAGCTCGGCGAAGGGGCCGGCGGCGCCCTTGTTGCGGTCGCCGGTGTAGCTGACGAGAACCTGCTCGCCGGACTGGCTGGTCTCGATGCGCGTGCGGTAGGCGTCGAAGGTCTTCCAGGTCCGCTCCATCGACGCGGCGGCGGCGTCGAAGCTCTTGCTGAGGTCGCTCATCGCCGCGTCGAACTTCGCCTTCTGCTTGGCGAGGCCCTGCGAGGAGACGAACCACTCGGTGTTCTCGACGCGCATGTTCTTCGCGACGCGCTCCTCCTGGAACACGTCGCGGCCGATGCGCGTGACGAAGCGGCAGCGCCTCGGGGAGGCCACGCCGTAGCGCGCGGCGGGCACCATCGCGGCGCCGCGCGCGATGTGCCCGTGGGTGAACGTCACATAGTGGTCCCAGTCGCTCGAGACCGTCGCGTTGAAGCGCTTGCTCTTGTCGACGCTCAGCCACGAGTCGCATGCGTACTGCGCGCCGATGTCGCGCCGGGCGCTCATCAAGGCGCGGCGGCCGTCTTCGCTGGACGCGAGGTCCCGGGAGGGCATGCGCGCCGCGCGGTAGAAGGCGGAGAGCGGACGGCCGGCGGCCGCGTCCTTGACCATCAAGGCGACGTCCGGATGCTCCGGCGCGAGCGAGATCCCGTGCGCGGCGGCCAACCACTTCTGCGCGGCCGCGATGGCGCGCTGCTGCGCCGCGGTGCGGTCCGACGGCAAAGGCTCGGCCACGGCGGATGCGAGCAGCGCGACGTCCCACTTGCGCTCCTCGGGCCACGGAGAGCGGGCGAGGGCCTTCTTGACGCTGGTGGTCTTCCACTTCGGAGGCTCCGGTCGGAAGACCTGCCACAGCGCGGCGTAGGGCACCCAAGCCGGGAGGGCTTCCATGTCGACGAAGTCGCCGTCTTCGTTGAGCGTCCCGACATGGGTGCCGAAGGCGTAGGGCGAGAGGCGGTGGAGATTGCGCGGCGAGATGCGCCCGAAGCTGCCGCCGATGAGCACCACGCCGTCCCAGTTCCCCTGGAACCTGTCGCGGGAGAACATGTCCACTTTGACGCGCGCGAGAAGTATCTTGCCCTCCACGTAGGCGGCGAGAGGTGGGAAGGGGTCGCGCAGCACGAGGTCTTGGATGACGATGCCGTCCTTGGGAAACTCGCCGGGGTTCAGGATGGTCGCCGCGCCCCTGCCAACGAGGGTGATGCCCGCCGGAAGCCGTGAGCGAAGGGAGAAGTAGCCTTCGCCCAGTTCGACGCGGTCTCCGAGGCGGGCCTGGAACAGGAACATGTTGTTGAGCGTCCCCGACGCGACCATCACGCCGTCGCGCAGGATGGTCGCCGAAGGGGCGGGAAGTGCCGCATACGCACGGCCGCGCTCCTCGAAGTCCGCCTGGAGCTTTTCCTCCAGTTCGTTGATGCGGTTCTCGGCGGCCAAGGTCTTCTTGTCGAGCTCGCCTTTCCACGACGAGGCGGGGACGCGCTTGGGGCAATCCCAGGTCGAGCAGGAGTAGGGCGGCTTGCAGATGCTGCCGTCGAAAACGAGTTGGTAATAGCCGTTGTTAGGGGGCAGATACCGGCCGGAAGAGTCCTTCTCGCAGACTTGCCCCACGCTAGTCTGCGCGGGGGCGGCGGAGGGGAGGGCGAGCGCAAGCAGCGCGGCGACGAGCGTGTTCATGGCGGGCATTCTATCGAAATTCGGCCCGTGTGATGCCAGCCGAGGCAACCCAAGTTCTGATAGCGTCCACGACGGGCAGCCAATCTAGTTCCCGAATCAGGTTCCCGGGGGAGTCAGGACGACTCCCCCG
>CAZTZW010000031.1:0-14130 GCA_964618085.1 uncultured Elusimicrobia bacterium | reverse complement strand
GCCAGCCGGGAGTCGCCCTGCGCGGGCAGCACGGGCACGGCGGCGACGGCGGCCGGCCCGTTCCAGCCGGCGAAGGCGGCTTCGAGCTCGGTGCGCGCGGCGGCGGGGTCGACGTCCCCGGTCAGCACCAAGGTCGCCGACCGCGGGGAATAGGCGCGCCGGGCGTAGGCGGTCACGCGCTCGCGGGTCACGGCCGCCAGCTGCTCATCGCTGAGCGCGGGCTTGCCGTAAGGATGTGCGCCGAACACCTCCGCCTTCAGGCGCTCGCTGGACATGAAGTCGGGCTTGGCGCGCTGGGTCTTGAGATCCTCGGCTTTGTTCTCCTTCCAGAGCGACACCTCATCGGCGGGATAGGAGGCGTCGGTCAGCACGGAAGCCAGCTCGCGGAAGAATGCTGCCGCGTTGCGGGAGAGGCCCGCGGCCTTGAGGGTCAGGTGCTCCAGACCGCGCTCGGTGTCGAGCTTCCAGCCGAGTTTGGAGAACGCAGCTGAGACCGCGGCGGCGTCGCGGCCCGGAGTCCCGCTGAGGAGCAGGTCGGAGGCGGCCAACGAGAGCCCGTCCTCGCCGACGGCTTCCGTCGTGCGGCCGGCGGGCAAGGAGAGGCGCGCCTCCACGACGGGCAGGCGGTCGTCATTGACGATGACGACCTTCATGCCGTTGGAGAGGGTGAAGCGCGTCATCGCGGGCACCGGCATGGCGCGCTGCGCGTCGAGCTCCGGCTTAGGGTCGCCGGCGGGGCGCGGGCGCTGCTCCGGCACGGGCGGCGTCGCGGGGTCGGCGGCGAGCTCGAGCTGCGGGGCGGGGCGAGCCTCGACGATGGCGCGCGGCTTGCTCACCAGCCACTCGTTGACCGCGGCACGGATGTCCTGAGGGGTCACCGCCATGAGGGCGGCGAAGTCCCGGGAAAACCCGGAGACGTCTCCGACCATGGCCGCGTAGGAGCTGAGCGTCTTTGCGCGGTCGATGAGCTGCTCGAGGTCCTTGGTCCAGGACAGCTCCAGACGCGCCTTGGCCGCCTCGACTTCCGTGGACGTCGCCCCATCGCCCCAGACGAACTGGGAGAGGACGCGGTCCACCAGCGCGAGGGCCGTCTCGGAGGCGACGCCGGGCTTGAGCGGCATCAGGAAGCCGAAGAGGTCGGGGCCGCCCGGGTTGAACGGTCCTGTCCACCAGGGGAAGTTGGTCGAGACGCCGGCCGCGAGCTTCTCCTCTTTCACCAGCGCGCGGTAGAGAGGGCTCTCGTCCCCGCCGCCGAGGAGTTCGGCCAGCACGGTCAGAGCCCAGTAGGCCTTGGTGCCGCGCTCCGGCGCGCGCCAGCCGGTCATGAGGAGGGGGACCTTCGCGAACTTGTCGTCGATGACGCGGTGGGCGCCCTCGGCGATGGGCGGCTCCGAGAGGTCGGGCGCGGGGGCGATCTCGCCCGGAGCGAGGGGGCCGTAGAAGCGCTCGACGAGCTCGCGCGCCTCCGCCTCGTCGACGTCGCCGGCGAGCGCGATCACGGCGTTGTTGGGCGCGTAGTGCTTGCGGTAGAACGCGCGCACGTCCTCGAGCCGGGCGTTGCGGATCTCGTGGGGCTCGCCGATGGTCGTGTGGCGGTTCTCCCACTTGGTGAAGGCGGTCTCGGCCATGCCGGCGTCGCGCGCCTTGGCGTAGGCCTGGTTGACGTAGCGCAGGCGCATCTCCTCGAGCACGACCTGCTGCTCGAGGGCGAGCGCGCGGTCGTCGACGTTCAAGGTGCTCATGCGCTCGGCCTCGGCCCAGAGCACGGTCTTGAGCGCGCTCTTGGGCACGACCGAGTGGTAGGTCGTGTTCGAGCGCATCGTGTACGCGTTGCGCACGCCGCCGTTGGACTCGATGAGGCGGGAGATCTCGCGCGGCAGGAGGCTCTTGGTGCCCTGCGCCATGAGATGCTCGAAGAGATGGGCGAAGCCGCCCAGCCCCGGCGTCTCGTGCATGGAGCCGACCTTGTAGGTGATGGAGACGGCGACCACGGGGGCGGTCTTGTCGGTGTGCACGACGACGGTCAAGCCGTTGGCCAGCTTGAAGGTCTTGGAGGGCAGGTCGAGGCGCGGGGCGGCCGAAGGCGCGGGCGCCCCGGCGGCGACGGGGGAGTCCGACGGCGCGCCGAGCGCGGAGCCGTCGAAGGTCGAGGCGGCCTGCGCGCGGCCGGCCTCGGGCGACGGGGCGTCCTGGGGCGCGGGGGCGTCATGGGCGGCGGAAAGGGCGGAGAGGGGGGAATCGGGGGTCATGGCGGGAGCGGGCGCGAGAAGGGCGGGCGGCAAAGAGGCGAGGGCCGCGGCGGGAGCGTTCGCGGGAGCGGAGAGGACCGGAGAGAGCGCGGGCGCGAAGACGGCGCCCGGGACGGCGACGGGAGCGGTCCAGTTCGCGGAGCCGGGCATGGAGGGCCGCAAGAGCTTCGGCGCGGCGGGAAGCTGGGGCGCGCGGGCGATGGTTCGGGCATGGGCGATGGGCGACAGGGCGACGGTCAGCGCGACGGCGGCTCGGAGGCTCTTCATGATAGCGATTCTAAGTATATAGGTAGTAGACCCACCGGGCCGTAGGTCCCAGGCTTAGCCGGGTATAGGTCCTAGGGAACTTTTCCCCGACCCCCGGGTCCCGTCCTCATGCGGCGGAAAGCCGCGAGGAGGCGGTATGAAAAAGGTCCTTGGTCTGATGGCGGCGGCGGCGCTGGCGGCGGCGCCGGCGCGGGCGGAAGAGAAGAAGGATGACGCGGTCAAAGAGCGTCCCACGGTGGAGGTCGTGTTCGTCCTCGACACCACCGGCAGCATGGGCGGCCTGCTCGAGGGGGCCAAGCAGCGCGTCTGGGCCATCGCCAACGAGGTCGCCAAGGGCAAGCCGGCGCCGCGCGTGCGCATGGGCCTCGTCGCCTTCCGCGACAAGGGCGACGACTACGTCACCAAGGTGTTCGACCTGTCGGACAACCTCGACAACATCTACAAGGACTTGAGCTCGCTGAGCGCGGGAGGCGGCGGAGACGGCCCCGAGCACGTCATCCAGGGGCTCTCCGACGCCGTGGACAAGATCGCGTGGAGCAAGGACCCCAAGACCTTCAAGGTCGTCTACCTAGTCGGCGACGCCGCGCCGCACGAGGACTATCCCGAGGCGCCGAAGCTGACGGCGGTGCTCGAGAAGGCCGTGCGCAAAGGCCTCGTCATCAACGCGCTCCAGTGCGGCGCGGACTCCGCGACGACTTTGGCTTTCACCAAGGTGGCGCGCCTGGGCGAGGGCCGCTTCATGCCGGTCGCCCAGGACGGCGGCGTCGTCGCGATGGCCACGCCGTTCGACGAGCGCCTGGCCGCGGCGTCGGGCAAGCTCGAGGGCACCCTGCTCGCCTACGGAGCGGGGGGCAAGGCCGCCCGCGCGGACATGGCCCTGGCCGCGTCGGTGCGCGGCATGGCGGCGGCGCCGGCCGCGGCCGAGCGCGCCGTCTACAAGGCGCGCGAGGGCTTCTCCTCCGACAAGGACCTGAGCCGCGCGGTCGCCGAGAACAAGGTGGACCTCGCGAAGCTGAAGGAAGAGGAGCTGCCCGAGGACCTGCGCGGCTTGTCGCTGGAGCAGAAGCGGGCCCGCCTCGAGAAGGTCGAGGCCGACCGCAAGGCCCTGCGCGAGGAGGTCGCGGCGCTGGAGACCCGCCGCGCCGCGTGGCTCAAGAAGGAAATGGCCGACCGGCCGGCGGACTCCTTCGACGCGAAGCTGGTGGACTCGCTCAAGGCGCAGGCGGCCAAGAAAGGCATCCGCTACTGACGGGGTCGACGCGAAAAAAGGGGCCCCGGCGCGCGCCGGGGCCCTTCGCGCGTGCCTTGACGCGCCGCCGTCCTCGCTCCATGCCATCAGTGAAGAGTCCGGGAGGCATCGCGATCCCGTTTTAGAGCTTGATCTCGAAGTCCTTGGCGAGACCATCGATCGCTTTGGCCAGCCCCGGATTGCTCTTTGGACGAGCGTTGTAAAGCAGCCAGACGTATTCCTCCATCCGCGTCGGCGCTGAGTGGAGCTTTACGAGCCGCTTCGCCTTTAGATCCTCGTTGATCGTCAGGGTATCGATGACCGCGGCGCCGCGCCCTTGAAGAGCCAGGAGCCTGATGAGCTGCGTATTCTCAATCTCGATCTCCATGCGCGGCTTGATGCCGTGCTCCCTGAGATAAGCATCGAGCGTTCTTCGAATGGGGTTGTCCGTGGTCCGAGATAGGAGGGGGACATTCGCGAGATCCTGGGGGAAGCGAGGGGCGTTCCGCTTTACCTTGGGCGTTCCCACGAAACTGATAGGGATCTTGGTAATCAGTCGGCTCGCGAAATCGTGGCCTAGGGTCGCTGTGTAATCGAAATTCGTGATCGCCGCGTCCAGCGAATGAGCACGCAGGCGTTCCTGAAGCTCTCCCTGGCTGCCTCCGAAAACGCTGACTTGGACGTTTGGGGCCGTGCTCGTGATGAAATCGAGAGCTTTGAGCACGATCCATGCGGAGATGGACGGAGGAACCCCAAGCCTCAATGGCGGGGGGATGGCGGCGGGGCCTTTCTTGACCAGTGCCGCCAAGGAGTCGCCCTCCGTGAATATGCGTTCGCAGCGCTCGTAGACCGTCCGGCCTTCGGGCGTCAGTGAGACGCCGCGTCTGTTTCGCTCCAGGAGGCGCATCCCTAAGGATTTCTCGAGCTGGGCCAGTTGGACGCTGAGCGTCGATACGGCGAGGAGCAGCGACTGACCGGCCGCGCGAAAGCTCCCGAGCTTGGCGACGGTCCAGAAGTAATACAGCTGGTGGTAATTGATGGGTATCATGACATGTTCGTTTTAAACAAACTTACACTACTATATTTTCTAGTTTACAAAACATAGGTTGTCAGGCTAAATATCAGTGTCATGAAAGAGATGCGGCAGAAGGGCGGTCGGGGCAGCAGGGTGCGGCAGCTCGCGCGGCTCAACAGCAAGATCACGCGGTTGAGCAGCGAGTTGGAGACGCTCCAGTTCCTGCAGGACCGCTTGGAAAGGGAAATCGCCCCATCCGATAGAGGAGCGGTTCGGGGTTGGGCGCAGTCGACCGTTAAGATGCGGACTTCTCGGAGAATGTCATGAACAAGGACAACGGTGGCGATCGGGAGACGCAGCTGTGGCATCCGATCGAGGATATTCGAAGCATCGCGGAGCACCTGTGCCGCGCCGTCGGCAGCACCCCTCTTGAAGCGGGCAGTCATCCGCTGCTTCCCTTGTACCGTGCCCCAGAGCAGAAGCTGACCCTGGCTGAGAACGCGAAGGGATTCGTGGTGCAAGTGGAGCTGCCGGACGTCCTTAAGAAGGATTTGCATGTCAACGTCGCGGAAAACACCGTGACCATCTTCGCCAGGTGGTCCGAGGAGCGCAAGACGAAGGCCAAAGACGGGACGCAGCATATCGAGAGCGCCGAACAGCTCTACAGCAGGACGCTCCAGCTCCCGGCGACGGTCATGGCCGATCAGACCAAGGCGACCTTCCGCGACCGCGTGCTTAAGATCTTCCTTCCCCGGGCCAAGCCGTCTCAGGTCCGGCGGATCGACGTGAAATAGGAATGTGGACTGGAGCGAGCCCTCGCACAAGGTCGAGGTTCGCTGATAAAACGAGAGAGAAAAGGAGGAGCACCACCATGACGATGGAGTTGATGACGCGACCGCAGGAGACCATCGAGGCCCTGCTGGAGAACTTCCTCGGCCAGCGGGCCGCGCATGCCCGCGCCTACGAGGCCGCCCCTTGGGCGCCGGCCGTGAACATCCGCGAGACCG
Organism: uncultured Elusimicrobia bacterium; assembly: GCA_964618085.1. Classification (GTDB taxonomy): domain Bacteria; phylum Elusimicrobiota; class Elusimicrobia; order UBA1565; family UBA9628; genus GWA2-66-18. Next base: position 8,364 of record CAZTZW010000031.1, on the reverse strand, counting down.
ACGAGGAGATCGCGCTCCACTGCGACTTGCCGGGCGTCGAGAAGCAGGACGTGCAGGTCGAGGTCCGCGACAATACGCTCGTGCTCTCGGGACAGCGCAAGGCTTCCAAAGAGGATGGGTGGCTGCGCCAGGAGGCGTTCAGCGGGGCGTTCTACCGCGCCTTCACGCTGCCGGCCGAGGTCCAGGCGGGCAAGGTCAGCGCCGTGATGACGAACGGCGTCCTTGAGATCCGCCTGCCGAAGGCCGAGCAGGCCAAGCCGCACCGCGTCCAGATCGCGTGAGCGGCCTGCGCGTGCCCTCCCCGGTCGCCGAGCCGGGGAGGGCCGGGGGCAGGGATGACATAAGCTAAAGAACACGCTCTGGAGGAAAACCAAAATGAGACAGCGAGCGTTTTGGATGTTCGCAGCGCTATTCATAGCGCTGCTTGCCGTGACCGCCGTGGCCAAGGGTCGCTCAGACTCGGGCCATGCGCCGGCGGCGCCGGACTTCTGGGCCGAGCAGGACCAGTGGATCAAGCGGGCGCGCAAGGACCTGCTGCAGGGATCCCCGATCCCTTTCAAGGACTTCGACGAGCTCTTCAACGACGGCTTCTTTTCCCGACGTCGTGACCCGTTCGCCGAGATGCTCGAGTTCCAGAAGCGGCTCGACTCCGAGCTCGCCAGCAGGGAGAAAACCCTCTTCGGCCGGTCCTGGAACGCCTGGTTCGGCGACAGGATGGACCTCGCCGCGATCCAGGAAAAGACCCGGGAGACCGATAATGAAGTCATCGTCGAGATGGAGGTCCGCGGTCTGGATAAGGACTCGCTCAAGATCGACGTGAATGGTTCGCGCATCCGCGTGGCCTACGACGCACAAAGGCGGGAAGAGAGGAAGGACGGCAACGGCCGGGAGATTTTCCGAAGCGAGTCGGCCCAACACTTCGAGAAGATCATGCCGATGCCGGAAAACGCCGATTCGCGGAAGAGTCGGATCGAAAAGGAAGGAGACGTCGTCAAGATCATCTTCGAGAGGCGGCAACGCCAGTCGGAGAAGGCATAACAGCCGTACGAACGTAAGAATAAATACTCGAAAGGAGGTCGCTGTCATGTGCAATGCTAGACGGATCCTGTTCGGGGCGCTCTTGGGCGCCCTTCCTGTGAATCTCCAGGCCGCGAGCCGCATCAGCGCGGAGGTGGAGACCAAGCCCGGCGCGAAGCTGAGCGCCGAGGAGAGCCGAGCCCTGTCGCTTTCCGCGGCCCAGATACTGAAGCACGTGAACCAGGCGCGAGCGGCTATCGGCAAAAAAGATCTGAAGGCCGCGAGTCAGAACGTGGAGCAAGGACTGACGCTCGTTAAGATCATCAACGAGACCGTGCCTGCTTACAAGGTGGAGACGAGGATTAAGGCGGGAGAGCTGACTTACGTCGATAAAGAGGATTCCAAGCCCCTCGTCGTGCCCGTCTATGAGGAGCTCCAGCGCGTGGCCGTCATGGCTCCGATCGAGGCCGCAAAGAAGGCGGCTCAGAAGGAGGCCGCGGCCGCCGGGGTTCCCGTGGCGGTCGACGTGGAACTGGTTCACACCAGGACGGACCTCAACGTGGAGTTGGCGCAGGTCGGACTCCAGGCGGCCAGGGACGCTCTCCAGAAGGAGGATTCGAAGGCCGCCGACGGCGCGCTGGCGACGGTCCAGACCGGAGTGATCTTCGGGTACGCCAAGGTGGATCTGCCTCTGGAAAAGGTGCGTGAGAACTTGATGGTGGCCAAGACCTTGGTCGACTCGGGCAAGGCCAAAGAGGCTCGAGCGGCGCTCGAGGTCGCCGGCGATGCGCTGGAGGACTATGAGAAGAGCGCTGGCCAGAACCGCGCGAAGGAAGCGAAGGACCTGCGTGCGGAGATGCAGAAGCTCAGCAAGGACATCGAAGCCAACAGCAAGGGCGCTTCCGAGAAGATCATGGAATGGTGGGATCGAGTGCGCAAGTGGCTCGCCTGAGCGAACGACGCTCCCCTGGGCCGTCGCCGGGTCGCGCGGCGGCCCAAGGGGCGCTCCTCGCCGCGAGCCTGCGGCGGTGCCGGCGCATTGAGGAGACGGGGATAGGAATATCGGAGACGGCGGTCCTATGAGAAGCATGCGCGCATCAGCCTTAAAGACCCAGTATGGGATCATCGTGGCGTTCCTGATGGTCTTTGCATTGGGAGCGAGCGTTTCGGCCCTCATTCGGAGTAAGGCGGAATCTGAATTGACGGCCGTATTCCATACCGACTTGGCCATCGCCACCAAGCTGCCTCGGCTGAAAGCCCTGCTGCGCAGTCTGGACCTGGCGACAGCTCAGTTCCTGCGGACGGGTAAGATGGATTGGCTCATCGAGCGCCAGGAGATCCTGGAGAAAACCCAGAAGACTCAAGACGACTTGGTCCGGCTTGTTTCCGAACCCCGTGAGAAGAAGATACTCGAAGAGCTGGAGCGGCAGCTCGCCGATCATTTCATCGAAGAAAGTCGCTGGATCCGGGAGCGGCAGGCCGGGCGATTACCCGCGCAGCAAGTCGCCCGGATCTTGGCGGCAAGGACCAATTATGAGGAGATCCTCGAGATCGCCCTGAACATGCACGACGTCAAGGTCCAGGATCTGCGGGGACGGATCGAGGACGCGCGCCGCGCTTCGCGATACGGCTCATTGCTGGTCCTCTGCGTCGGACTCTTAGCCAGCGCCATCCTGGCTTACGTCCTATCGCGCTACATCATCGAGCCGATCCATTTGCTGGATGAGTACGCTCGCGGATGGCGTCCGGGTCAGCCGTGGGCTTGCAAGGCGCCCGCGGTAAGCCCCGAGATCAACAGTCTCTTTCAGCGCATGCAGGATCTCATGGAAAGGCTAAACGAAGAGCTGCGCAAGCAGCGCGATATCGGACAGCTCAAATCGCAGCTCGTCTCCACGGTCAGCCATGAGCTGAATAATTCACTGAGCGTCATCCATGCCGTCTCCGTCAACTTGGAGGAGACGGATCGGTCCGGCGCGGACGAGAAAAGGTCGAAGATGTATCGCATCCTAAAGGGACAGGCGCTCACCCTTTCCCGGGTCATAAGCAACCTGCTCAACCTGGGTCGGCTGGAATCAGGAAAGCTTTCCCTGGAAAAGAAGGAGATGGATATCCAGTTGGTCTTGAAAAGCAGCCTCGACCTCATGGAGATCCTTTACAAGAACAAGAACTTGGACGTCTCCCTCCAGGCTCAGGGGCTTTCCCTGCCCGTCTACGCGGACCCTGAGGCGCTGATGTTGGTCGTGACGAACCTGCTCAGCAACGCGATCAAGTATACGCCAGAAGGCGGATCCGTCGTTGTCGGCTGCGAGCACGATCAGGCTCGGCCGGGGTATGCACGGATATTCGTCAAGGATACCGGCATCGGCGTGAGCCCTCAGGACAAGGAGAAGATATTCTCCGGGCATTACCGCTCGAAGGAGGGGCAGAAGATGGCCAAGGGATTTGGGATCGGCCTGTCCCTCGCTAGGAGCATCATCGAGGCTCATGGCGGCTCTATGGACCTGGAGAGCGAGCCCGGCCGCGGCTCTGAGTTCTTCTTTCTACTGCCTTTGTGGAGGTCCGAAGTCCGCCGCGATCGGGAAGGGAAGGCGCAGCCGCAAGAAATCCGTGCCCAGGTGAGGACATATGCCTGAGAAAACGAAAGATAAGAAGCCCCTCGTGATCTGGGTCGATGACGATAAGGTCTTCCAGGGACTGGTCAGGGATTGGCTCGTCCCGCGCTATGAGTTGGCCGCATTCAACAGCGGCGAGGAACTCCTGGAAGGGTTGGCAAGGATGACGCCCGATGCCGTGATCCTGGACGTGCGCCTTCCGGGGCCGGACGGATTCAGGCTCTGCCGGAGATTGCGTACCGATAAGCGCTTCTCCGAGATCCCGATCCTATTCCTGACGTCCTGCCGCGAGGACGTCGACTATATCAAGCACTTGGATGCCGGAGGGACCGCCTTTCTCAACAAGCCCGTGGATAGGGAGGAGCTTCTGAAAACGTTGAACGAATTGCTGACCGCTCGCCCCAAACCCGAAACTTTGCGGTGGAGGGTGTAGCAAAGCGATCGACAAGGAGGACCGTGCCATGCCGGACACGAAATCGGATGAGAAACCATTGATCGTCTGGGTCGAGGACAATCGGGACTACCAAGCGGTCATCCGCGAGTGGCTTCTTCCCCGTTATGACGTCGTGACCTATGATGACGGGGAGGCTTTCTTGGACGACATCCGTGAGATGAGGCCCGACCTCGTCATGCTCGACGTGCGGTTGCCGGGCCCGGATGGATTCAAGCTGTGCCGTAAGATCCGGGCCGATGAGCGTCTTCGGGAGGTGCCCATCCTCTTCTTGACCTCATGCGAGGACGACGAGACCTACATCGCCCATCTTGATGTGGGGGGAACGGGGTTCGTGACCAAACCCATCGACAAGAAGAAGCTCCTGGCGGCGATCGGGGAGCTCATCGATGGGGCCCGCCTCGCACTTTAAAGACTCCGTCCGGGCCTCATCTGAGTGCGGAGACTTTGGAGCAAAAAGCCCTCGGCCACCGGCAACGACTAGCGGCGGTGGCTGAGGGCTTCTCGTCTGGAGACGTATAAATCGGAGGTGCGAGCGGGATTCGAACCCGCGAATAATGGTTTTGCAGACCATCCCCTTAGACCACTTGGGTATCGCACCGTTATTTAATTATCTCGGAGAACTCTACAGATTTTTAAGCCCCCTGCAATAAGGGCCGGAATTCCTCCGGATAATTTGTGCTATTTGGAGGCGTTTGGCTCGGAAACAGATGTTGAGCGGAACGATTCCAAAAGCGACAGTCAATTATAGCACGGCTACTGCTGCCAGGTCTTGTTGGTACCCTCAGGCCTGTTCAACGAGCTCGACGCCATAGAGGGTCGAGACTCTTTGGTCGATCTCAGATTCTATCGTGGTTATACGTTCGGTCAAAGCCTGAGTCTCACCGTGGGCGGTCTCAAATATTCGCAAGGGCTGCTTCTTTGCGCGCTTGGAGAATTCCCTGGCTGTCAAAGCCCACGGCGATTCAAGCGGATTGCGGCTTGTGCAATCGGAAAGAGAAATCCCCAAATCTGAAAGGAAGCGCTCCACGCGGCTACGCCGTTCGAAATGGAGGGATTGGGCTTCACGAGCGAGACGTCCAATGGCTGTCCTATCCCGAGTGGAAGCCTCGGGTATTGGGAGGTTCCCTAGATGCTGAGAGCTAAATAGAAGGCGCCCGCCTTCGTCTTCATCCCCTAGAAGTGCACAGATCCCTTTTAGGTAGTTGTAAGACATAGTCGAATTGAGAATGCCGAGGACATACCAATCAGATGAAGGCACGAAGAATACGGTTTTATTCGGAAAGAACCCCTGTTCGTCCATCATGAAGCGACATTCTTTTCCGATCTCGGGATGGTAAATCTTTGAGCCCTCAATGGTGGGACGATAAGCCATCTGAGGCTGTTGCAATTCGTACCACTCTTGTTCGGTGGCCCTGTGATCGAGCCCAACCGTTTCGCCAGCTGCATTCTTGTAGGAACGAAACTTCTTAAGGTGCTTGGCGATGGATGGGTAGCGAGATATGTCTACGCCATGAAAAGCGTAGATTAAGAAACTCTGCCTATAATGAATTTCATACCGGCGGACGTCATCACCCGATAGGAGCGGCTTGATAATCTCTGAGGCGGCGGGGCTCTCATCAACCAGCTTGCCTCGAGTTGCGTTATCGATAATAAAGGCATCGTTGAGCCCCGTTTTGATGCCCATCCCCAGGATGTTATTTACAAGGTCACGTAGCGGCGGGCCACTTCGCTCCATTTGAACTCGGAGGCCAGCAACCGCACTGGTTGCAAGGCGGGGCTTCCCAGCGCCGAATTGAGAGGCAGGAACCTCCTTCTTTAGATCGAGGAAGTGAGCTCGGACCCCCTGCTCATAACAACGGTCGAGGTCCTTCACCATTGCCCATTGAGTTGGCTCTGCCGCGCGCGCTTTCTTCTGCCAGATAAAAATTGCCGCATCGGCCGCTGCAGACTCAAATACGGGCAGTTCACCGAAATCCATCACGAGCTTAAACGCCTGCTCATCCAGGAGCATGATGCGCAGCGCCTCGCCGTAGCCAGCACGCAGCCATTTGTTGGAAGAAATAAATGCGGCAACCCCACCTGGCCGAAGTAGTTCATGTGCGCGGGCATAGAAATAGATGTATAGATCCGCGCGTTCTCCGTGTACCGCAGGGAATCTCTTCTTTAGGATGGGCTTTTGGGGCTTGATCAGCTCCATCCGAACGTACGGCGGGTTGGCTACGACGATATCAAAGCCACCGGGCTCTGCCGGAGCTGCGAGCTCCTCGCCGAGATTAAATTGTCCGGAAATTGTTGTGGCAGCATGCGTGGGCTGAAAGACTTCTCCAAACTCGACGGCCCAGTGGAAGGAGTCGGAGGGACCTTCGGTCGAAAGCCAACTCATGAGAGTGGCTTTCAGTTTTTCAATCTCGCCGCGGAGCTTGGCTTTATCCTTGCCATGCGAGCGGAGAAACTTGGCCTTCTTTTCTTGAAACTCACGAACAATCGGCGCTACAACATTGCTGTCGTCTTTAACGACATCGGCAGGGGCTCGTGCGCTAAGGGCGTTCCCGCGCTCAATTTTGAAGTCTAGATTGGGTAACGGTGGTGGCTGCTCTCCTTCAAAATCAACGACCAGCGATAGCCATAGACGCAACCGAGCAATATTTACGGCAAAGGGGTCGAGGTCGACCCCGTAAAGATTCTTCTCAATAATCGCGAGCTTCCGATCGTGAGAGGTTGAGGCGGACGGTTTGCGGACAACATTAAAAAGGCAGGCGCGTAGATCGAGGAGCTCGTGGAGCATGCTGAGTAGATAGGCTCCGGAACCGCAGGCGGGGTCGCAGACGGTGACATCCTTGAGGGCAGAAAGGACCAGTTCCGGATCCCGGATGTCTGCTGGCTGATGCTCGTGAACAAATGCGTCAATCGCTTCCCGGGACTCCTTGGGGCATCGGGTCTCCAGGTGTTCGGCCAAAGCCACCCGAGCCATGAAGGCAGTTATGGGCTTGGGGGTGTAATAGCTGCCCTGATCGTGGCGGCCAGTGACAAGTTCCTCAAAGACTTTCCCGAGCATCTCGGGATCGACTGCCACGTCGATTTCCAGAGGAGTGCTTTCTGCGACGGTGAAGTTGTAGCGCGAGAAGAGACCGCTCTCGGAATCGATGATTGCCGCAATCGCTTCGTCAGGTACGACGACGCCGGCACCGCTGTCGGAGCCGTCCTCACTGCGCTCGAAGAGCCCGCCGTTGAGGTAGGGGACGACTCCGAAGCGCGGATCCGCGCCGCTCTGCTTGCGGTCCGCATCATTGAGGGCTTCAAAGAAGAGGGGGAGTAGCCGGTCTTGATAGAAGTTCGGTTGGCGGGAAGCACGCTTCTTGGCCGCGTAGTCGTCCCAAAGGGCAACAAGATAATCCGTCCGGGAACCCATCTTAAGCCACTTCTTTCTCTCGACGAACGCAAGAAACATAAGGCGGTTAAAGAGGCGCTGCGTGAAGAGTCGGAGGGTTTCTTCGGATTTAATCGAGGGGGCAATCAGTGCCTCAACTTCACCGAAAACGCGTCCGTAGTCCCGGAAGAACTCTTTGAAGAGTGGCTCGACTCGGAATGCGGAGACCAGGTCGTCCAAGGTCGCAGCTTTGTGGGCTGCAAGAGCCTCGAGGCGTTCTACGGGCGTTCGGCATGCCTGGCCGGGACCAAGCAGGTATGTGTAGCGCCGGGGTGCGGTTTCAGCGCGCGAGAGCTGCCCATCCGTGCCGATCTCGCTCGTCCGGGCAACGAATGAAAAACGATAGTCATCGCCGTCTCCGAGGAAGAATCCTAGGACTGCGTGGGCTTGCTGTTGGTCGATGAACTTGGCGATGAGATTTCGCAGACCGACGCGGTTCTTCTGGAGATCAATCTGGCCCGCGACCTTGACCTCGATTACTGCGACAACTTTCCCATCAGCTAGGGGGATGCGGGCGATTTGAGCGGCTGACTTCACCGTGGTGCTGTTTAAATCGCGAGGCTGCTCTCCTCGCCAGGGCTCAGCAGCTGGAAGCACTTCGCGAAGGAGGGTCAGCCAGCGGGCTCGGTCGTAGCGGGAGCGCAGGAAGGCTTGAAGTTCAGCGCGTTTCATTTCTTCGTCGAATCGAAAGATTCGGTGAGAATAATCTCGGGGGTGGTATCAACGGATGGAGAGTGTTCACCAGCTGCGGCTTGGGTCTCCATTTCGCTGAGTGGGTACTCTTTCAGGATTTGAAGAAGCTTGTCGACTAGAACGGCCGGCGTAACGCGCACCTTTTTGGTGTCACGCTGGAG